>CANQUY010000049.1 GCA_947627125.1 uncultured Clostridia bacterium | reverse complement strand
CAACACCGCCGCGATCGAGATCGTGGATAGCGGCGACCAGTACACTGCAAAAGTCACCCTGCAGGACGAGGTGACCGACGTCACGCTCACCATCTCTGCGGGCGGATCTTCCAAGAACTTCACTGTCCGTGTTGACGGCTTCAGCGTCTACACCTTCATCGACAACTACAGCTTCCCTCAGTTGAAGAAGAGCATCAGCAGCGATTTCGATCTCGATACCTCCTTCACCTTCCAGGGGAAAACAGCTACGATCGCTTGGTCGATCGATGAGCAGTACAGCGAATTTATCGCACTCAACGAGGCAAAGAACGGAGTGGTCGTCACTCCCGCCGAGGAGATCAAGGACGTCAAGATCAAGGCGACGTTCACCTACGGCGAAGAATCCGCTCCCGCGACCTATGCGTTCTCGGTTGCTCCCGCTCTCGACCACAGGCAGACCGTCAACAAGATCTACTCCGTGGAAGGGTATCCTCTCGAACTCAGCGGCTATATCGTCCATGTGACGGATGCCTCCGAGAGCTACGGCAACGCCACCTTCTACATGATCGACGACGACTTCTGCAGCGGCTACTATTGCTACCGCGTCAAGATCGACAAGTCGAAGGTCGATCAGTATGTCGAAGGCGCACACGTCACCGTCAGCGGCGACACCACCAAGAATTACAACGGCCTCTGGGAAAACAACAGCGGCGGCACCGCCACGTTGGACGGCAAAGATCCCATCAACCCGAGAGATCATATCTATGCGCTCGATACCGACCTGCTCTCCAACGTTCCTTCCATGATCTGGCACGAGAGCACGCTCGTCAGCCTCTCCGGCTGGAAGATCGCATCCATTGAACCCGTTCCCGAAAAGATCGATCAAAGCACCAACGCCAACATTTTCACCCTGCAGCGCGGCGACGTCACCATTGCCGTCCGCCTCTCCAAGTACGTTTCCCGTACCGATGCAGAGGGCGCCGCATTCGTCACCCTGTTGAACACCCTCAAGGTCGGTGATTATGTCAACGTGACAGGCCTTCTCGGCAACTACAACAACTTCCAGATCCAGCCCGTCCTCGCAAGCGACATCACCAAGGTCGATGCAGAGGGGACCAATACGGACGGCGCAAAGGTCAAGGCCGCAGTCGCGCAGGTCGCAGAAAAGGTCAAGGCCAACTTCGATGCTCTCATCACGGCAGAAAAGACGGTTGAAATGCCCACCAATGTGGACGGCGTCACGATCTCCTACAGAGTTGCGGGACAGGACCTCAAGAACGTAACCGTCACCATCGCTGCGGACGGCAAGATCACAGTCGCTCCTGTCGATTCCGAAAAGAACTACGATATCGAAGTCACCTACAAGATCGGCGAATACGAGGGCTATTCCTTCTTCAATATCCGCAACTGGAAGATGTCCGATGAGAACATTCTCGCGCAGGTGAAGGAAACTATCGAAAAGCTCACCATTGACGACGTGAAGGTCGCAGGCACGTTCGACATTCCCGCATTCGACGCCCTCGGCGCCACCGTCACTTGGGCTCCCAAGAGTGGTTCTCCCGCATGGCTCACCGTAAGCGGCTCCAAAGTCACCGTCGCTTCCCTTCCCGAAGACGATACCACCGTCACGATCGTTGCCACCATTGAACTTGGCGGCGATAGCGAAACGGCCGAAATTTCCTTCAAGGTCCAAAAGGCTCCCAACGAAGTGTTCCAGGCTCTCGGCGAAGCGAAAGAGGGGACCTATAAGTTCGCAATGAGCGTGAACGGCCTCTACTACTATGCAACGGGCGAGATGAGCGGCTACTACTTTGCAACGTCCGAAAGCTCTGCCGACGCGGCCGATTTCGTCATCAAGAAGATCGGCGACAACCAGTACACCATCACGGTCGGCGGCAAGTATCTTGAATTCGCACCTCGCACAGGCGATTCTCAGGGCGTCAATATCGAAATGAACGACGCGCAGACCACAGGCAAATATTGGCAGTGGATCGACGGCATTAAAAACTTTGTCATGGAATCCACCTACAATAAGAGCGGCGAACCCGACGCGACCGATCTCTACTACTTCGGCAATTACAGCACGAACACGTCGATGAACGGCAACTATATCGGCCGTATCGCCACAAAGAATGCCGACAACACCTACACGGCGAAAGATAATACCGAGGGCGTGTCCCAGTGGGTCGCTCACTTCGGCACCATGGTCTCCGCGAGCGAGGTTCCCGATGAGACCAAGGCACAGAACGTGCTCAACGCGCTCAAGACTCTCTCCCAGACCACCTTTAAGACGGCAGGCGAAGAGTTCGATCTTCCCACCGCAAACAATTACGACGCAACCGTCGAATGGACCGTCAAGGACGGAAGCGACTACGTTACGATCACAGCCAACAAACTCAAGGTCGCGGCGACCCTTCCCGCAGCAGACACGAAAGTGACCCTTCAGATCGAAGTCACCGTCGGTCAGGCGGTCGTCAAGGCAGACGTCGAGATCACCATCAAGAAAGCAGAGGTCGAGGGCGAAGGCTTCACCGCTCTGACCGAAGCGAAAGAGGGCACCTTCAAGTTCGCAATGAACGTCAGCGATACGCTCTACTATGCAACGGGTGTAATCAGCAGAGGTTACTTTGCAACGTCCGAAAATGTTGCGGAAGCGGCGGACTTCATCATCAAGAAGATCGCCGACAATCAGTACACCATCACGGTCGGCGGCAAATATCTTGAATTTACCGCAAAGACGGACAAAACGGGCGTCGATATCGTCTTGAGCGATACGCAGACTGAAGGCAAATATTGGCAGTGGATCGATGGCGTCAAGAACTTCTTCATGGAATCCACTTACAATAAGAGCGGCGAACCCGACGCAACCGACCTTTACTACTTCGGCACATATAGCACTTACACGACCATGAGCGGGAACTATATCAGCCGTATTGCCACAGGTTCCAACGGCAGCTACATGCCCAACGGCAAAGAGGATGTCGAACAGTGGGTTGCCCACTTCGGTACCTACACCGGCACGATCACTCCCGTCGATCCCACCCCCGGCCCCGGCACGTCGACCGATCCGAGCGGCGAAGGGACGCAGAATTCTCCTTTCAACGTTGCAAAAGTGATCGAGATCGCCGAAGGGCTCGGCGGGAACAGCAAGTTCTACACGGGCGACGGTTCCGACCCTCTGCAGGTCTATATCGCAGGGTATGTGACGAATGTCGGTACGCTCAATGAGTACAATGGCGCGGTCCAGGGCGTTCAGAACGTTTTGATTGCCGACGAAAAGGGCGGCGAAACGACGCTTAAGCTCAACTTCGTCTATTGGAACGAGGTCATGAAGACCGACACGGTCGATCCTCTTCAGGTTGGCGACTACGTTGTTGTATATGGCTTTATCGAATACTTCAACGGCGCATGCGTTTACCACAACGGCAAGAGCGGAGAAGAGCGCGTTTATCCGACGTTCTCCAAATGGCAGCGCGACGGAAAGGACGTTGAGCACGTTCCCACGCCCGCCGATCCCACTCCTACCCCCGGTGGCGGCGGCAGTGAACAGCCCGAGGAGGGCCTCCTCTACACCCTTACCACCACAACCAAAGGGACGAACAATGCGTACAACAAAACCGGCTCTGTCACCGTAGACGGTATTACGTGGGACGTCATGGGCAACACGCAGACAGGAACAGGCCAATATGATATCCCTCAATGGCATTTCGGCGGGAAAAACACTACCTGCACCGATGCAGACCGTACCATTACGGGTCGCAATGCTATCACGGGCAAGGTCATGAGAGTTGTGATCGCATTCGGAGATGCTTCCTCCAGCGGTATTACGGTCAACAGTGTCAAGCTGAAGGTCTACAGCACCGATCCCGGTGTGGAAGGCGCGACGTTGGTTGCGACAAAGGATGTCACTTGGTCGAAGAACGGCACTGTCACGATTATCGCAGACGGCGATTGGACGAATTGCTATTTCGAGCTCGTGATGAATTTGACAGCTACCACCTCAAGCAACAAGTGGATCGCGATCGATTCCATCAAGTTCTACTCCACCGCAGAGGACGCCGCAGCTGCTACCTCTCTGGAAGCTATTCTTCCCGACAAGCAGTACAACGCATAACGGCATAACAGCTCAACAGCAAAAAAAACAACCTTTCTTCTGAAAGGTTGTTTTTTTGTTATAAAAGCGGGAGCGCAGTGGGACTGGGACATATACGGTATCAGCCCCGCGTCATTCTGAGAAACGGAGGGGGAACGAAGTCCGAATACTTAACCCGAAGAATCTCGCGGGGCGTATACGAACACCATGCGGCGAGATGCTTCGGTACAGCCCTCGTAGACTGCGTATATGCTCCCGTTCTCAGCATGACGCCGCCCCGTCCCTTGGCTCCCCCTTAGGGGGGCATGCCTTGCGTGACTGAGAGGGTGTAATTTCCCAATGGGTTTCCGTGCGTTTTATGGGATTCTTCGCGTTGCTCAGAATGAGCATGGTTGGGAGGTAGCAATTACCCTTTCACCTTTTTTAGCGTTGCGAAGTCGGTGAGGTCGGAGCGGAGGGGGGTGACGGAAATGTGGCCCGTCATCGTGGCGTCGGTGTCGAGGCTCATGTCCGTCGTGCCCTCATAGAGGCATTTGAGCTTTGGCACGATCATCCCGTCCTCCTGAAATTCAAACTCATCCGTATAGATTGCGGGGCCCATGCCCGTGAGGAATATTTCGTCGCCGACGTCGGGGAAGTTGACATTGACGATCTCCGCATGCTCAAAAAGTCCCATTTGGAGGATCAGATCGTACACTCTGCCGATATTTTTCACGGCGTTATCGAAGGAGTTGAACGCGGCGGAGAACGCAATGGAATGCACGCCCGAGATCGCCGCCTCGAAACATGCGCCGACGGTGCCCGAGTAGTGGATATCGCCGCCGAGGTTGGGTCCGCAGTTGATGCCCGAGAGGACGAGGTCAAACTTCTTCTTCATGCCGAGAATGGCGACGCGGACGCAGTCGGCGGGGGTGGAATCGACGCTCCACGCCTCGATCTCGCCGAAGAAATCCACCTTTTTCACCTCATATGGCCTGTGGATCTCGATGGAGTGGCTCTTTGCGCTCTGTTGAAACTTGGGGGCGAACACGGTGACTTCGCCGAGCGTCTTTGCCCATTCGACGAGCAGCCGAAGCCCCGTGGCCTCGATCCCGTCGTCATTTGTCAAAAGTATCTTCATAACCAGCCCTCATGTGTGGATTTGTATTCGCCGAGGAGTGTATCGGCGTCCTCGACGCAGCGTTCCATCTCCTCAACGGAAAAGACGGTCGCGCCTGCGGCCATGTTGTGCCCGCCGCCGTGGTAGTTCTTGGCAATGTCGTTGATCCCCAAGAAGCGGGAACGCAGCCGCACGCGGATGTTTCCCTTTTCGACATTCTCAATGAATGCGATCCAGATAAGACTGCCGCGAATCTTACTTAGGTCGCTCACGACGTCGCTCGCCGCCTCGAGGGTGAGGCCGAACTGCTCCTGCACGTTGCGGTCGATATAGATCCACGCAACGCCGTTTTTTGTGAGTTGAATGTGGTCGTAGACGTAAGATTTGAGCCTAAACTTCGTGATATCCTCCGTGTAGAGGTGGGCGAAGAGGGTTTCGTAGTCCACGCAGTAGTCGAGCATCGCGCCCGCGAGCCGCATGGTTTCCCCCGTGACGCCCTCGAAGCGGAACCTGCCGCTGTCCGTCACCATGCCCATGTAGATGAATGTCGCCGCCGTCGGGGAGATCTTAAGACGGTCTTTGAAGGTCACACAGAAGTCGGCGATCATCTCGCACGCCGAGGAGCGGAAATCCTCCACCCAGTTGATATCGCCGTAGGGGTCTGCCTCGATATGGTGATCAATCTTAATAATTTCCTTGGCTTTGGCGTAATTTTGGTTGGAAATTCTCGCCCGCGTGCCCGTGTCGATGACGACGAGAAGGGCATCTTCATACGCCTCTTCGGGAACAGTGTCCTCGCCGCCGCAGAAGGAGAGATATTCCGAATGATCCTCATCCGTGAGATAGATCTTTTTCTCGGGATAGGTGTCCCTGAGGATCTGCGTAAAGCCCTTCGTCGAACCCACCGCGTCGCCGTCGGGACGGATGTGGCGGGAAACGATTATCGTGCTATAAGTTTCGATTTTTTCTAAAATTTGTTGCTTTATCTGTTCGTTCATGCCGGTTCCCCCGCAAGCGTATTCAAATCGTCAAGGAGCTTCATTGCTGTTTCTCTGTCGGGCACGATGCACCCGCTCGCCCGCTTGTGTCCGCCGCCGCCGTATTTCACGGCGATGGGGTTGATATTGTAGCGGTTGGAGCGAAGCTCTACATGCACGCCGTCATCCGCCTCGGTAAAGTTTACCCAAATAAACACGCCCTTGATGTCGTGCATGAGCCCGACCATGCCCGAGGAAACCACGGGCGCAGCGTCGCTGTTCTTGGGCAGTTCCTCCATTGTCGTGTAGATATAGGCGACGTTGTTTTCGGTGAACTTGATCCTGTGCTTGTTGTCCGCCTCCTCGATGATCTTGGAAAAATCCTCGGCGTAGAGGTTGTAATAGAGGCCGCTCAGGTCGATGGGCTGGGAGAGGAGGAAGGCGGCGAGTTCAAAGGTGCGGGAAGTGACGGAGTCGAACACGAACCTGCCGCTGTCCGTCACCATGCCCATATAGAGGTAGGTCGCGGAGTTCACGGAGAGCTTGAGCCCCGTTTCCCTTGCGAACCATGTCACGAGGCCGCACGCGCTCTCGCAGGAGCTCTCCACAACGTCTACGTCGCAGATCTTTTCGCAGTAGATGTGGTGGTCGAAGCGGAGGGTCTTTTCGGCGGTCCTGTACCTCTCGTCGCAGATGAGATGGGAAGAGCGGCAGTCGAGGACGACCGCGAGGGCATGTTCGTACGTTTCGTCGGGGATCTCGTCCATCGGAATGTCGATGAAGGGGAGTCGGGTCGCGACGTCGCCGACCATGTAGACCTTCTTTTCGGGGAAATTGTCTTTGATGAGATAGTAGAGCCCGATCTGGCTTCCCATGGCGTCCCCGTCGGGATGCGCATGGCGGTGGATGATGATGGTGCCGAATTCTTGGATGAGCCGATATGCTTCGTTGAACATAAAAATCTCCCTATATAGACTTAGAAAAATAATTGTATCATATTTTCATGTTTTTGTCAACATTTCAGGCCTGCACTTGACAAAAGGAATGTTATGAAGTATAATAAAATGCAAAGATTTTTCATAGGAGAGAATATGAGAAAGTACAGAATACGGATCGGCCTTGACGTTGACGACACACTTTACGAATGCAATTCCTATGCGGTGGACATCATCAACCGCCGCCATCCCGACGAGGAACCCATCAGGATCGAGGATATCAAGACATGGGGAGGCTCCGAGCGGCACGGAGAAGAGCGGGTCGCCCTCTATTCGGATCCCGACTTCGTGAGCACGCAGCCCATTTCCCCCGGCGCACAGGAATTCGTCAAGAAACTTTCGGAGATCGCGGACGTGTTCTTCATCACAGCCGTGCCCGCCTGCGTCATGAGCGCGAGGGCGGAGCGGCTCTTGAAGGATTTCCCCGAGATCCCCCCGCAGAATATCATGATGGGAACGAGGAAGGACGTTATTTCGCTGGATATCATGCTCGACGACGGCGCCCACAACATTTCGAGCTCCCGCGCCGCCTATCCCGTCCTCTTCCGCAAGCCGTGGAATTCGGGCCTCTCGGGACTCCTCTCCGTCAACAGCTACGACGATTTCCTCCATTTCTGCGAGATGGTGAGGAATTCTTTTGCCGAAAAATTCCCCTGCCTCAGAGAGGGGGGCGTATTATGCCTCGTGGGGCCTTCTGGCTCCTCCAAGACGGAGATCGCCGCCGCTCTCACGGAGCTTCCTCAGTTTGAAAAGCCCCTCACTTCCACCACCCGTCCCCGCCGCAAGACGGAAGGGGAAGGGGCCTACCGCTTCATTCACGAGGAGCAATTTTTGGAGGAACTGCGCGCGGGCCACTATTTTGAAACAACGGTCTACAGCGGCTATCACTTCGGTACTTCCCAAAAGGACATCGACGGCATCGTGCAGAGGGGGCATATCGCCGTCATTCCCATTGACATCTGCGGGGCGATCACCCTCAAGAACCTCTACAGGGAAAGGGCCATGCTCGTCTTTACGCGCAGAGATAGGGCGGCGGCGATCAAGAGCATCATCAGCCGCGATATCGACCTCGACGACAAGACGCGGCGCATCATGTCTTTGGACTTTGAATACCGCAACAGCGAGGTGTGCGACGTGGAAGTCAACGTCGGCGACGACATCACCTCCGCCGTCAACCAAATTTTGGAACTCGTCAGACAGTAATCCCCAATAGCTCTCCGCTCCCTTAAGAGAAGATGAAAATCTTACGAAAAGGGAGCGGTTTTTTTGTGAAAAAATGAGGGGGAAACGGTCAAATGCAGGGGAAAACAGGCCTTTTTTGTTATATTTTTTCAGAAAATGCCGCATTTATAACAGTTTCGCCGCCGCGGGGCACGGCATCACGGAGAAATCAAGCGAAAGAATATTTAATGGCATTTAGGCGTGAGCTTGTCTATGACAAACGCATGCTTAAATGCCAAAACCACTTTTTGACCGCTTGATTTTGGCCTGTGTTTATGATACAATTTAATAAATGGGGAATCTGCGGGAAAATGGAAAAGAAATATTGTGCAATTTATCTGAGCGGTACGGGTAATACAAAGTTTTGCGTTGAAAAATTCGTAAAATTGTTGGACGAAAATGCGCCTGTCTTTGCAATCGAAGATGAAACCGCTCTTTCTGCATTGAAAAAATATGAGTACGTTGTCCTCGGCTATCCCGTGCAGTATTCGAGCGTACCAAAAATGGTGCGGGATCATATCGTCCGCAACGCCGCGCTATGGAAGGAGAAAAAGGTCTTTTGTCTTGCAACAATGGGCGCGTTCAGCGGGGACGGGGCGGGTTGTTCGGCAAGACTTTTGAAAAAGTGCGGCGCTTCTATCTTGGGCGGTCTGCACCTCAAAATGCCTGACAGCGTCTGTGACAGTAAACTTTTGAAGAAAAGCAAGGAAGAGAAAATGGAGATCATTCGCCGCGCGGAAGAAAAGATCGAGCGTTCGATTTTACAAATCAGAAACGGGAAATATCCGCAAAACGGCTTGGGATTCTTTTCTCATCTTGTTGGCTTGTTTGGTCAAAGGCTCTGGTTTTACGGCAAGACGAGGAGCTATTCCGACAAATTAAAGATCGACAAGGCGCGTTGCGTTGGGTGCAGCGTTTGCGAAAGCATTTGCCCGATGAAAAATCTGACCATCGAAAATCAAATCGCAACGCCCCACGGGAAATGTACTATGTGCTACCGCTGTATCAGCGAGTGTCCGCAACAGGCAATCACTTTGGTCGGAAAAGAAGTTGTAGAACAGTACAGGCTTGAAAAATTTATATCATAAATACAGAGAAAGCGGGGGCTGTTGTCCTCGCTTTTTATAAAGAAAAAGCGCATCGGAGCAGGGCTCCGACGCGCCGCAGAGGTCATTCTGCATTGATCCTTTGGATGGCATGGATGCGCAGATCAAACTGCACAAACTTGCCCTCCGCCTTATTGTTGTTTCCGTTATCAATAAACTCAAGTTTGACGGTGAAGGTTTCTTCGCCACCCACTTCGACGGTGCCGAGTCCAAATTCGTCCTCGCCAAGCGTCAGGCCGTCTTTGATGAACGCCTCCCGCTTGACGTTCTTTTCGGTTTCGACCGAAAGTTTCAGCATGGACGCAAAGGTTTCATTGCTCACGATCGAATTAAAATAGACTTCTACATAGTAATAGAAAGCCACGTTCCCGTTGTTTTTGATGACCATATCGACGGTGAAACTGCTCCCGGGGGCCACCAATTCATCCGCGGTGACGTCGAAAATATTATCGGAAGTGTCCGCAGTAAAGTCCTTATCGGCGTCATCGACCGTGGTTTCGAGATATCCCTTGCTTCCGAGGGTGACCGTGGTCAATTTTTGCCGCACAAGAGATGCCGTCAGCGTTCCCGCTGCGAGATGATTCCGTGTGGAGATCGTTTCGTCGTAGAGGGCGTAAGTCCCGCCGATCGCAAATGCAAAGCAGCAGAAAATGAGTGCGGTAACGAGTGCAAATATCTTTTTCTTCATGTTATCCCTCCTCAGAGGAGGGTTTTGCTCGACCGAAGATGTCCCTTCTTGATAATATTCAGCAGTATGACTGCCGCGATCAGAATGCATACCGTGATGAAGAAGGGCGGTTCACGCAAAAAGCAGAGAAAGACGCCGAGCGCATGACTGCAATAGACAACTTTCCCGATGATACGGTTTTCGCTCTCCGTATCGGCCGTGTCTATCACCTGCGTGCCCGCAAAGTTTCCGCTGTCGCCGCGCAGAGCGATCCTGTAGCCCTTGCCGCTACGCCCGATTTCCTGTACTCTGTGCGTAATGATGATATTCTCACCGGCGGCACGGTAGGAAAAGGTCAACACGTCCCCGACTTGAAGCTCTTGATAGAACGTCTGCCTTTCCTCCTCACGGTCGGGCAGGAGTTCTATGACGATCAGACTTCTGATGGGAATGCTCTTGATGGCTTCCCCGTTCACGCTGACGTTCGGATTTTCTTCCATCGACGAGGACATGACGATTCTTGCCCCGTAGCCGAACAGACCGCCGCCGACAAGACCGTGCAATGCCAAAACAGCGCCCGCCGCAGCAAGCGCTAAGATGGCAAAAACGATCGCTTGTATGACTTTTCGGACACCTGCGTGTCCGTCTTTTGTTTTTCCCATTGTTTACGGATCCTCTTCTCGCTACCCCCCTCCAATAGAATTCTATGCACCTTCTGCCCCGAGAGGACACCGCAACAAAGTTCCTCTCACGCGCTCATCTTGACCCTGAGCGTAGCGAAGGGGAAGGATCCCGTGAAACGCACGGGAGGTTAGTGTGTTGCGGCGTCATGCTGAGAAGGGGAGTGGAACGAAGTCTACGGGGGCCATACCGAAGCATCTCGCCGCATTCTCAACATCGCCCCGCGAGATTCTTCGGGTCAAGTCGCGTCCTCTCGTCCTTCTCCGCTTCTCAGAATGACGCGGGGCTGCCCGAACGCGGTCAAAGCCCCCTCCTTGGGGAGGGGGTAGGGGGCGGGGACGTTCTAAATCCCTTCACACATTTTTCTTTCCAACCAATATGAGGGGGACCAGCATTTCCTCCTCGGTGAGGGAGGTGTGATGCCCCTTGAAGTGATGGCCGCGTTCATGCAGCCGCAGGATCTTGTCTGTCTTTCCGATGGCGATGAAGTCGCCGAGCAGGGCAGCGTGCCTGGGGATATTTCCGCCGAAATAATTTTCCCGAATGAGCCGTTCCGTTTCCGTGAGAACAAAATCCTCGCCGTATTTTTCTTGAAAAACTTCCGCAAACCGCTCGCCGCAACCCTGTTTGACCTTGAATGCCGCCGCCCGCGGTTCCAGATATTGCGGCCACTCTAAAAGAGAGGTGAGCTCGGTATCCCGATACAGTTCGATCTCCTCCCCTATATCGACCTGCCCGTGGTCTGCGGCGACAACGAGGAGGGTGTCCGAAAGGCCCGAAAAGAGGCTCTCCGCGGCGTCGTTGAGCGTTCGGATGGTGCGGCGGGCCTCCTCGGACGAAACG
>CANQUY010000048.1 GCA_947627125.1 uncultured Clostridia bacterium | reverse complement strand
GGTCGCTCCACGGAGTGCCCCGACCCGTTGGAACGGGAGAAGTACAGGTATTGATAGGTAGAATCGGTCGTGAGGTCCACGCTGATGAGGGATGCGCCGCTGACATTGTCTGCGATCTGCTGGTCCTCGCCCGTGTGGCTGCCGTTTGCCTTGTTGACGTCCGCACGGAAGATCGCGCTGCCGTCGACATACAGATAGTGGTGTGCGCCGTCCTTGTCAATATAATAGAGCGCGCTCGTGGTGGCCGTGTCGGAGAGGTTCATGGCGTCGGCGACAACGTCGATGGTCGTGCCGACTTCATCGTTCGCCTTGACGGAATCCCAGCTGCCGTTGAGCTTCGCCGCGTCGAGATAGAGAAGTTTGCCGTTGTCCTCCGAACCGACGGAGCTGCCCCCCTTCTTGGCGGGCGTCACGGTGTAGTAGAGGCCGCCGTTCTCGTAGGAGCGGAGCGCGTAGGTGTAGCCCTGCCAGCTCGTGGGAGCCGTGGAGGAGTGGGTGAACTTGGAATCGGGATTGGACGCGAAGCTCTGGGAATCGACGCCGTCGAGCACGATCGTGCCGAGGTTGGTATAGGGGACCTCGCCGCCGAGCTCTTCCTCGATATAGTCCATATCCCAATCATATTCATAGGGAGCCTCGGTGACGTCCGCCTTGACGGAATAGACCTGATTGTAGGCGAACGTGCGGGCGTCGAGATCGGAGTCCTGATTCTCGCTCACGGACATTGTGAAGAACACGGTGGGATCGGTGCGGTCCTGTTTGTTGAACAGGACGGACGTCGTATTGTCGGCAAGGAGCGTTTTCTCTCCCGAGGACGTGTTGTAGGAGTAGAGGTCGCTGCTGTCAACATAGAGCACATACACGGTGCCGCTGACTTCCACAAAGCGGTACTCATCGGAATTGCTGCTGACGGTGAAGTAGTCCTTGATGTCCGTCCCGTCGAGCTTGGCGCTCGAGAAGCGGAGAACGCTCGAATCGAGGACGCCTGTGACGGGGTCAGGCACGACGTTGGGGGTGGTGTAATACACTCTGTCCCCATAGATATAGATCCCGCCGTTGTAGGAGCCCGACGTCATGATGGAGGGGATCACGCGCTCGGCGGTGTTGTTCTTCGCCGCGAGGTCCGCCTTCTTGATGCGGTAGAGGCCGCCCTTGACCGGGGTACCGTAGGTGTTGTCCGACGTGTACGACTCGATCCCGTTGATGAAGTAATAGTAGTCGCCCTTGCCGACGACGAAGCCGCCGTTGGATTCCACCGCATCCCCTGCGGACGGTGCGCCCGTGGGGGGTACAAAGTCGGCGCCGCAAGCGGCGAGAGATAACGCGCCCGCCGTCATGAGTGCGGCCGTTGCAACTGCAATAAATTTCTTAAAACCTTTGCGCATAGTTTTCCCTTCTTGTTTTGCACGTTATGGTTCTAACGATACGTTTCTAATTATATACTATAGAAAGAGTTTTGGCAATCAAAAACTCCCTTCACTTGAACTTTTCTTGTAAAAAATTTTGTTCTGACGGTGAAAAAATGGAAAAATTCGGAATTTTTGAGCTGCTCGACACCCTCTCTGCGATCGTCGGCGACGCGGCGGAGCCCTCCCCGGACGGGGAGAAGCGTTCGCCCTCGGTGACGGACGCCGCCTTTCTCCCGCCCGACTATGCGGACGGCGGCAACACCCGCGCGGTCACCTCCTTCCTCGACCGCCACGACAAAGCCGTAAAACGCATCGGAAAGAAGGAGTAAAGGGTAGCCCGCCGCTCATTCTGAGAAACGGAGTAGGACGAAAGAACGGGAACCCGCCGCGTCATTCTGAGAAACGGAGTAGGACGAAAGAACGGGAATTAACCCGAAGAATCTCGCGGCGAATTCCGTAAAGCATGCGGCGAGATGCTTCGGTACTGCTTATCGGACTTCGTATGACTCCCGTTCTCAGCATGACGCCGCTACAACAGGCAGCCGTGCCACCTTTCTCCCGAGGGAAAGGCTTGGGCTCCCGTTTGCACAAACAAAGCCGTTCCGTGGCACGGAACGGCTTGATTTCTCATCTCTTGGAGAATTGCGGCGCTCTTCTTGCTTTTTTAAGACCGTACTTCTTTCTCTCCTTGACGCGGGGATCGCGGGTAAGGAAGCCCGCCTTCTTGAGTGCGGGACGGCTGTCGGGCTCCGCTTCGAGAAGCGCACGCGCGATACCGAGGCGGATCGCTCCCGCCTGCCCCGTGTACCCGCCGCCGATGACGTTGACGAAGATATCGTACTTGCCCTCGACTTTGAGCTCCGCAAGGGGCTGCTTCACAACGTACTGCGTTGTGCCTTGAGGGAAGTAATCCTCGAGCGGACGGTCGTTGATGACGATTGCGCCGCTTCCGGAAGGAATAAGGCGGACACGGGCGATCGCTTTCTTTCTTCTGCCTGTGCCCCAGAATTGTAATTTCTTCTTTAAAACGACTTTTGCCATTTCCCTCTTCTCCTTAATCTAATTTCAGCTCTTCGGGCTTCTGTGCCGCGTGGTTGTGCTCCGCGCCCTTGTAAAGGCGGAGCTTTTTGATCATCTGGCGCCCGAGTGAGTTCTTGGGCAGCATTCCGCGGACCGCTTCATACACGGCGAGATCGCTCTTGGTTTCCATGAGCGTTTTATAGGGCGTTTCCTTGAGGCCGCCGATATAGCCGGTGTGATAGCGGTAAAACTTCTTTTCGAGTTTTTTCCCTGTAAGAACGACCTTATCGGTATTGATGACTATGACGAAATCGCCCGTGTCAACGTTGGGAGTGAACGTGGGCTTATTCTTGCCGCGAAGCACGGCCGCGACGCGGGAGGCAAGTCTTCCGAGCGGAATGCCCGTCGCATCGACGACGTACCATTTTCTTTCAACCGTTTCGGCATGTGCCATATAGGTTTTCATAAACGTCTCCTTGAATCATTGGAAATGTTGTAATTTTGACAGTCGGCGGGCGGAAAACGGGGAAAATACCGCTTTAAACCCGATTGCCTCTTTATTATAGGGCGTTACAAAAGTTCCGTCAAGCTGTTTTGAGTTGCGAAACCAAGATTTTTTCGGAAAAAATTAAAATTCTCCCGCATACGCCGCTTTGGGATGAGAATGAGGAACGTTGTCCACCCCCCTACCCCCCTCCTCGGGAGGGGGCATGGGTCCGTCCTCAGCCCGAACGGAGTCCCACTTGCTTCCCCTCTTAGGGGAAGTACCCGCGTAAGCGGGGGATAGGGTTTCTGGAACCCCTAAGTCACGCAAGGTCAGCGTGACAGCTCCCCTGAGAGGGGAGCCAAGGGGCTTTCTCAATCTCTCTTCGCCACAATTTTTAATTTTTAATTTTGAATTTTTAATTCTTTCCGCCGATCGGGTCCAATTTCTTAATGACCCTCGCGGGGTTGCCGACTGCGACCGAATCGGACGGAATGTCGTGCACCACCACGCTCCCCGCGCCGATGACGACGTTGGAGCCGATGGTCACGCCCGGCAGGACTTTCACCCCGCCGCCGAACCACACGTCGCTGCCCACAATGATGGGTTTCGCAAATTCCAGCTCCTGACGGCGCAGCATGGCGTCCAGCGGGTGTCCCGCCGTGTAGAATCCGCACTGTGGCGCGATATACACATTGTCGCCGAAGATGAGCTTGTTGGTGTCGAGAAAGATACAGTCGTGGTTGACGTAAAAGTTCTCGCCGACCTCGGTGTTGTAGCCGTAGTCGAACCAGACGTTGCTTTCGATATTGAAATTCTCCCCGCACTTGCCGAGAAGTTTTTTGACGATCTGTCTGCGCTTCTCTATGTCGTCGCGGGGCGTTGCGTTGTACTCCTCGCAGAGCCGCTTGGCATAGGCGAGTTCGGGGGCGAGCTCTTCGTCCACGCGGTACAGCTCTCCCGCTTGAAGTTTTTGTTTTTGGGTCATGTTCTCTCCTTATTTTGTGTGGCCGCTCATTCTGAGGCGAGGACTGCGTTCGGGCCGAGGACGGGACTAACCCGCCGCGTCATTCTGAGAAACGGAGCAGGACGAGAGGACGGGAATTGACCCGCCCCGCGCGCGTTCTATCTTGTGTCTAAGCGCGGCACGAGCGCGTAGCGCGAAGTTAGAATCTCGCGGCGAATGTCCGTAAAGCATGCGGCGAGATGCTTCGGTAAGGCTTCCGTAGACTGCGTTTTACTCCCGTTCTCAGCATGACGCCGCTACAACAGGCTTCCGTGCGTTTTACGGGATCCTTCCCCTTCGGCTTCGCTCAGGGTCAGGATGAGCGGAAGGGCATTACTCCAGCACGGCTTTGATGCGGCGGACGCCGGCGGAGGAGGATTGCTCCTTCACGATTCTGAAGTGTCCGAGTTCGCCCGTGTGCGCGACGTGGGGCCCGCCGCACATTTCCTTGGAGAAGTCGCCGATCGAGTATGTCTTGACGACGGAGCCGTACTTGCTGTCGAACACGCCGACGAAGTGTTCCGCCCGCGCCTCCTCGAGGCTCATTTCACGGTAGACGACGGGAATATCTTCCCCGATCTTCTCGTTGACGAGATCCTCAACGGCCTTTATTTCCTCGGGCGTCATGGCACGGTCGAAATTGAAGTCGAAGCGCATGCGTTCATCATTGATATTGCTCCCCTTCTGGTTGCAGTCGGGGGAGAGGACCGCCTTTAACGCCGCATTCAGAAGGTGGGTGGCCGTATGGTACTTGATCGCCATTTCGGAATGGCTCTCGAGGCCCCCCTTCGCCTCCCCCTTTTCGAGGACACGGCTCTTTTCCTGGTGTTCCTTGAACGCTGCCGCAAAGCCGTCTTTATCAACAGAGAGCCCCCGCTCCTCCGCAAGCTCCTCGGTGAGTTCGAGGGGGAAGCCGTAGGTGTCGTACAGGCGGAAGGCAGCCTTGCCGCCGATGACCGTTTCGGGCACATAGGAGGGATCCGATTTCGCCATGAATTCGTTCTTCCGCTCGATCCCCGCGACGCACTTTTCAAATTCCTTCATGCCCGTGACGAGGGTGGCCTCAAACTTCTCGGCCTCCTTCTTGATCTCCTCGAGAATGAAAGTTTCCTTCTCCAAGAGGAGCGGATATGCCTCGTTGTAGACCTTTTCGATATAGATCTTTGCGACTTCGGACATGGCGGAAGAATCCACGCCGAGCTTTCTGCACCAGCGGATGGCGCGGCGCATGATGCGGCGGAGGATATACCCTGCGCCGACGTTGGAGGGGGTGAGGCTCTGCGCGTCGCCGATGAGCATGACGCTCGTGCGCGTGTGGTCGGCAATGATGCGCATGGCCCGCTGCGTTTCCCCGCCGTCCGCATATTTCTTGCCCGAGAGCTCCTCGAGCTTTGCAAGGACTTCGGTGAAGAGGTCGGTCATATAGGCGTCGTGCAGGCCGTTCAAAAAGATCAGCATGCGCTCAAAGCCGAATCCCGTATCCACATTCTTGTTGGAAAGGGGCTCGTAGCCGTCCGCAGTCTTTAAATACTGTGTATAGACGTCGTTGCCGATCTCGACATAGTCGTCGGGGAACACGGGCTCCCCCTTTCCCTCGCTGAGGGGGTAGAACCACTCGTTGTCGGGCCCGCAGGGGGTGCCCACGGTGCCCTCGAGCTCCCACCAGTTGTCCGATTTGGGGAGATAGAAGATATGATCGGGCTTGATGCCGAGGCCGATGAGGAGATTTGCCGTTTCATCGTCGCGCGGGGCGGATTCGTCCCCCGCAAACACCGTGGCGCAGAGCTTGTCCCTGTCGAGCCCGAACACCTCGGTGAGGAGTTCAAACGTCCACGCCGTCTTTTCCTTTTTGAAATAGTCGCCGAGGGACCAATTCCCCATCATCTCGAAAAAGGTGAAGTGGGATGCGTCGCCGACGGAGTCGATATCGACGGTCCTCACGCAGCCCTGCACGTTGCAGAGGCGTGTCCCCGCGGGATGGGGCTTGCCGAGAAGGTAGGGCATGAGTGGCTGCATGCCCGCGACGTTGAACATGACGCCCGTCGTGCCGTCGCCGATAAGGGAAACCGCACCGACGTCAACATGCCCCTTGCTCTTGTAAAAGTCGAGCCACTTCTGTCTGAGTTCTTTTCCTGTGATTTTCATGATATATGTTTCCTTTTTTT
This sequence comes from uncultured Clostridia bacterium, assembly GCA_947627125.1. Taxonomy (GTDB): domain Bacteria; phylum Bacillota; class Clostridia; order Christensenellales; family Borkfalkiaceae; genus Gallimonas. The sequence continues at coordinate 5,607 of CANQUY010000048.1, read as the reverse complement.
GAAATTCAAAGTTTGTATCCCCCGCTCATTCTGAGGGAGCAAAGAATCCCGCTTTAAGTACGGAAGCCCGTGCCGCCGCGTCATTCTGAGAAACGGAGAAAGAACGAAGTCATAAGGACTTGACCCGAAGAATCTCGCGGCGAATATCCGTAAAGCGTGCGGCGAGATGCTTCGGTAGTGCTTCCGTAGACTGCGTTTTACTCTCGTTCTCAGCATGACGCCGCCACCCGCTCCCGTGCGTTTTATGAGATCCTTCCCCTTCGACAAGCTCAGGGTCAGGATGAGCGCGGAGCGCTCAATTTTTCATTAACTCGTACCCTTCTTTGCTGTCTTTTACGCTATAACCGAGAGATTTTAAGGTTTCGCGGAGTTCGTCGGAGCGGGCCCAGTCCTTATTTTGGCGGGCCGTCCATCTCTCTTCGGCGATTTTTTTCACTTCGGCGGGAATGTCGTCCTCCCGCTTTCCGTATTCCCTCAAATAGGCCTCCGCGTCGCGGCAGAAGAGCCCAAGGAGCCCGTAGGTCGCGCGGATCTGGTTGGTCATTTTGCGCGCCGTTGGGTCGTTTTCGTGCAATAAGTGTGAAATTTCTTTGAAATAGCCGTAGAGGTCGGAGAGCGCGAGGGCGGTGTTGAAGTCGTCGCTCATGGCCTCGTCGAACTTCTTGTCGATGGCGGGGTACAGCCCCGTTTCGTCGGGGAAGGCCCGCTCGGCCGCGGCAATGAGGGTGTAAAAGCGCACGAGGTGGGCCTCCGCATTCGGGAAGAGGTCGTCCGTGACGTTGATATCGGCGCGGTAATTCATGGAGAGGAGCGCAAACTTGAGCGCTTCGTCGGAGTACTTTTCGAGAATGTCCTCAAGGAGCAGAACGTTGCCGAGGGACTTGCTCATCTTCTGCCCGTTGATCTTGATGAGGCCGTTATGCGTCCAATATCTCGCAAATTTTTTGCCCGTGAGCGCCTCGGACTGCGCGATCTCGTTCTCGTGATGGGGAAAGATGAGGTCCCTGCCGCCGCCGTGGATATCGATCTGGTCGCCGAACGCGGCCCTGTTCATTGCAGAGCATTCGATATGCCACCCCGGCCTGCCCTTCCCCCACGGGGAATCCCAACTGATCTCCCCCTCCTTTGCGGCCTTCCACAGGGCGAAGTCATAGGCGTTCTTCTTGCACTCGTCGTTGTCCACGCGGACGCCGTCGAGCATATCCTCCTTGTCGCGGCCCGAAAGCTGACCGTAGGCGGGGTAGCTGTCCACGTCGAAATAGACGTCGCCGTTTTCGGCCGCGTAGGCATGTCCCTTTTCGATGAGATCGGCGATAAAATGAATGATATTGTCGATATTTTCGGTGGCCTTGAGCCAAAGGGTGGGCTCGCCGATATGGGCCTTTGCCATGACGGCGTCGATCTTTTCGATCATCATGGCGGCGTACTTGTCGGCGGGAATGCCCGTTTCCGCGCTTTTTGCAATGATCTTGTCGTCCACGTCGGTGTAGTTGCGGGCGTAGGTGACGTCGTAGCCGAGTTTTTCGAGGAATTTGCGGAACACGTCGTAGATGATGGCCTGATAGGCATGGCCGATATGAGCCTCGCCCGAAACGGTGATCCCGCAGGCGTACATTTTGACCTTTCCTTCCTCAATGGGAATGAATTCTTCCTTCTTTCTTGTCAATGAGTTATAGATTTTCATGGTTTTTACCTTGATTTTGTGGTTACCGTTCATTCAGAGCGCGGGGGCAAGAGGGGGCTCCTCGGCTCCCCTCTTAGGGGAGCCGTCACCGCAGGTGACTGAGGGGTTTCAAAACCCTATCCCCCGCTGCGCGGGTACTTCCCCTAAGAGGGGAAGCAAGGGGGACTCCGTTCGGACCGCCCGCTCATTCAGGGGTGCGGCGGAGTTACTTTCACCACCCTTGCGGGAATGCCGACGACGGTGGCGTAGGGCGGGACTTCGTGCAGGACGACCGCTCCCGCGCCGATCTTGGCCCCCTCGCCGACCTCAAACCCGCCGAGCACCTTCGCCCCGCAGGAGATGACGGCGTTTTTTCTCACCGTGGGGTGGCGTTTCCCCCTCTCCTTGCCCGTTCCCCCGAGCGTGACGCCCTGATAGATGACAACGCCCGTTTCCACCTCCGCCGTTTCGCCGATAACGCCGCCTGCGCCGTGGTCAATGAACACGCCCGCCGCGATCTTGGCCGCGGGGTGGATCTCGATCCCCGTCCGCCGCCTCGCCCTCTCGGCAATGAGCCGCGCGAGGAGCTTGAGATGGATCTTGTGGAAAAATGCCGCCATCCTGTGCGCCCGCAGGGCCTTGACCCCTGCATAGGTGAGAAAAACTTCAAGACGGCTGCGCGCCGCAGGGTCGTTTTTCATGGCGGCGTCAATGTCCGCTTTCAACTTCCGAAACACCCTTCATTGTATGAAAAAACGGCGCATATGGTTGATTATTTTATGGGCAGACTTGTGATCTTGTATTCCCCGAGGCACTCTGCGATGAGGTCGGGGGAGAACACCTTCTGCTCGAGCAGGAACCGCACGACGACGTCGCGCACGCTCTTTTCGTCGAACTCGTACCCGCAGGCGTTGAAGATATTTTCGGTGTCTGCCGCCGTGAACCCGCAGACGAGCGCGAGGGCCAGAACCGTGTTCTTCTCGGGGAACAGGGAGCCCTTTACGATCTTTTTCCAGAAGCGCGGCTCGATCTTGAGCCTCTCCCCCGCCTCATCCGCCGTGATCTTATGCCCCGCAAGGATCTTGGGAAGGACCTTGGAAAAGGTGTACTTTTCAAACGGGCGGCGGAACTTTTCGGCAGCCGTCAAAAAGCGGAAGCTAAAGGAATAGTCGGTGTCCGCCTGTTCCTCCTTGAGAAGGGCAAGGAGAGCCTCCCTGTCCCTCTGGTACATAAGACGCATGACAGAGGGATCCTTCTTCGTCACGGCGCCGTCCCTGCCGATGACGAGCGTATCGGGCATTTCGTACCCGCGAAGGGAGGCGAGGCGGGTATAGTCGCTGTAGTGCGCCATGAAATAGTCGTCAAGCGCAGAGATCGTATAGCTCATACACGGTAATTGTACCATTCCGAAGCGAAAAAAGCAACCGTTTTTTCGGGGGGAAAGACCCCCATTTCGGACGGTCTTTCTCGCCTTTTGGAAACGGAGGAAATGTTCGTTTCGGACATTTTGATTTTTGTGATGAAAATTATCAAAAAATTTATCATAAAAAATTATAAATTCTTATAATATAGTTAAAATTTCAAGAAAAAGTGCAAAAAAATATAATACAATTTTGTGAATTTGCTTGCAAATTGTAAAACAATATGTTAGTATCTTATAAGGAAAATTCCATTAAGGAGAGTTACTATGAAACGGGAACGAATTGAAGAGATTGCAGATCTCTTAGACAAGCGCGGAAAACTCACGCTTGAGCAACTCGACGGCTTCTTCCCCGGCGTATCGCAGATGACTCTGCGGCGTGACCTTCTTCAATTAGAACAGCAGGGGCGTATCATCCGCGTGCGCGGGGGCGCAATGTCCGTGAAAGAAGTGCAGAAGGTCTCGGGGGAGCCCTATGCCAAGAAGACTGCCGCCAATGCGGACGCAAAGCTGCGCATCGCCCAAAAGGCGTCCACCCTCATCGACGAGAATACCTCGCTCTTCATGGACGGGGGGACGACGGCAATGTGTCTTGCAAAGGAAATGCCGGACATCAACGTCCATGTATTCACGAACGGCCTCGCCGTTGCGATCGAACTTGCGCAGAAAAAGAATCTGAGCGTCACCGTCCTCGGCGGGCAGGTCATCAAAGACAATCTTTCCACCGCCTCGCCCGTTGCGAAGGATTACTTCGAGAACACGAACTTTGAGCTCGCCATCATCTCCGCCTCGGCATTCACGCCCGAGATCGGCTTCTCGTGCGGGTCCATGGTGGAAGCGGACCTTCTCAAGATGGCCCGCCGCAAGGCAAAAACAATGTATATGATGCTCGACAGTTCCAAGATCGGCAAGATCATGCCGCACACGTTTGCGCGGCTGGAGGACATTGACGTGCTCATCACGGACGACGAATTCCCCGCCGACATGAAAGAGCTGTTCCGCCAGAAAAATATCGTAGTTATGTAACGAAAAAAGGCCCCGCTCCGCGGGGCTTTTGCTTTGTATGGTTTGCCGAGGACGGGACCGACCGCTCATTCTGAGGGAGCGCCGGCGACCGAAGAATCCCCTCAAACGAAGTCCTCCCGCCGCGTCATTCTGAGAAACGGAGAAAGAACGAAGTCAAAATGACCTAACACGAAGAATCTCGCGGCGAGTGTCCGTAATGCATGCGGCGAGATGCTTCGGTAGGGCTTCCGTAGACTGCGTTCATACTCTCGTTCTCAGCATGACGCCGCTACAACGGACTTCCGTGCGTTTTATGGGATCCTTCCCCTTCGACAAGCTCAGGGTCAGGATGAGCGGGGGGACGGAACGCGTTCACCCCTCCTCGACCGTGACATATGCGCCGGTGTCGGCGTCCTGAAAGACGACGTAAAATCCCTGCCCGTCCGAATAGGGCGAGGCGGGAACAAACACGCTCTTTTCCTTCAGAGCGGGGTCGGGCTCCTCCGACGCGACGCACAGATACCGCGGGATCCCCTCTTCATACACGATCCCTATGAGCGACTTTTCGCTCCGCGCCCATTCGGACTGCGGAAAGGCCCACTTCAGCCGCGTATCGGCGGGATATTTCTTCAGAACCGCCTCTATTTCGTCGCGGACCTCTTTGTAGTATGTAAGCGTGCCTCTTGTGCGGAGGAAAGGAGTTTCATCCTCTGCAGGATCGCCATTGCCCGCCGCTTTTTCTCCTTCTGTTTGCACTTGATCATTCCCGCCCTCATCTGCATGAAACGGCTCATAGTAGTCGCTTTCTGCGATCGCTTCATCGTCGTAGGCGGTTTTGCGAAAGGGGCGGTCCTCCTCCGCGGGCTTCTCGGGTAAGGGAACCCCGGGCGCAAAGGGCACGTTGGGCTCCAATGGCGCGGGGGGAGCGTAGGGGGGCATCGGCGTGGGAATGGGCTTCTTTCTGCCCGCCTCGGTCAGAGATCTCAAAAGCGCGGGGACTTCCGCCCTCTCGCTGCCGCAGCTGCCGAATGCGACGGCTTCGGCGTCCGAACGGACAAAGCACAGGAGCGCGGCGAAGCCATTTTTGACGGACGGGGCATGTTCTACCCTCATTGTGTCCTCAAGGGGGAGGCAGAATTTTTTGCCATCGACCTGCAAAACCAGCACATATCTGCCCTCTTTCAGGGCGGAGAGGCCGGGAATGCGGAGGGTGACGGTGAGTTCTTCCCCCACCCGTTCCGCATAGACGACGCCCGAGAGCGCGTTGCCGTCCGCGGAGAATCCCTTTTTGAGCTGTTTTAAAATACAGATACGTTTTTCGTAAGCCATGTCCACAGTATAAAAGAAAACTCCCCCGCGAAACCTGTCTTTTTTGCGCGATATGTGGGAGATTTTGAAGAATAGGCGGGGGACTGTGTTGGGGCCGCCGCGTCATTCTGAGAAACGGAGAAAGAACGAAGTCCGACAATCTGACCCGAAGAATCTCGCGGCGATTGTCCGTTGCCCGCCGCGTCATTCT
>CANQUY010000047.1 GCA_947627125.1 uncultured Clostridia bacterium | reverse complement strand
GTGGAGCCAGATGACGGGCGGGTTCTTGCCGCTGTCGCTGTCTGCCCCTGCGGGAGCCCAGCTTGCGCGCTGGAGGGTGATGTCCTTGCCGTTTTCGGCATAGTGAACGGTGTCCTTCTTCCAGCTTGCCGTCTGCGGGACGAGGCGTTCCTCCGCCTTGCTGACGGTGTAGGCGGCCTTGTCGCCGCCCTCATACGTCTTATCCCCCGCCTTGAAGCTCTGGCCCTCTGCAACGGTCACGGTGAAGGAGAACTTCTCGCTCCACGTATTCATATTGTTATAGGTAAAGGGATTGCCGAGCACGTTTGCGCCCTTGTATCCGCCCCAATTGTAAGCGGAAGCCTCGTACTTCATCTTGACGGTGAGGTAGGCGGAAGCAGACGAGGTCTTTTCCCCCTTCTCGTCGGAAACGTATGCGTCGGTGACGGTGCGCTTGTCGTTCCCCGTTTTTACGGTGAAGGTGTCCTTGGAAACGCCCGAAACGTTCCCGTCGAGCTTGAGAATGATGCCGTCCACCGTGGGGCCGCCCTCGTAGCCGTGCACGACGATATTTGCCCCGCTGAGAGCGATATCCACAGGGGTGTGCGGCTCATTCGTATTGCCGCCCTCTGTGCCCGTATCTCCGCAGGCGGAGAGCGCGCCGACGCTCGCCGTCATTGCCATGCAGAGCGCGAGCGCAAGGAATCTCTTTTTCATGATATTTCCTCCGAAATGTTTCCTTTTTGGAATGCGCCGTGATTATATAGAAAAAAGGGCAACCCGTCAATGGAGTTGCCCTAATCTTTCATTTTTTGTCCTATTTGTATCATTCCATATGAAAAAATGCTGTCTTTAAGAATCATGCGCTGAGCGGAATTTTCTCTGCGCTGCGTGCGGGGAGAAGGACGCGGAGGGTGAATACGCCGCCCTCGACGGAATAATCGAACTCGCCGCCGTACTTCTTTGCGAGCATGCGGATGCTCTTGAGGCCGTAGCCGTGCTCCCCGCCCGTCTTGCTCGTTGCGGGAAGCCCTCCCACCAATCTGAGCTCGCCGTCGTAGTAATTGATGCAGTTGACGATCACCATTCCGCTGCAATTCTTCACGGTGAGGTCGATGACCCGCCTGTTCTCGTCGGAGAGCTTTTGGACGGCCTCGATGGCGTTGGTGAGGATATTCCCGAACAGCGAATAGAGGTCGTAGTCGCGCATGAAGCCGAGGGAGCTCCCGTCCACCATACAGCTCAGATGGATGCCGTTGCTGTTGCAGAGCAAGCTCTTTTCGGTGAGGAGGACGTCAATGGGCGTACAGCCCGTGTTCACCTTGCTGTCGTACACGGAGATGTAGCTCTCGATCTCTGCCACCTCCTCCGCGGAGAGCTTCTCCTCCCCGAGCCCCATCGCCTTGATCTTGTGCTTCATGTCGTGGCACTTGATATTGATGAGGTCCACCGTTTCCTTGGCGATCTCGTATTGGCGGCGGTCCTGCTGCCAGAGCATCTTCACCTCCTCGATATCGCTCTTGAGGGCGATCTTCTCGAGCATGCCCGACTGGATCCACAGAATGAAGAAGTCCCCGATGACGGAGAAGCAGTAGCTCACGATGCTGAGCGGAATGCTCGTCCACGCATACACGTTGGTGACGGAGCAGAGCACGACGGTGATGGAGAGGGTGATGAGGGAGAGCACGAGGATATTGCCGCTGTAGATGCTCTCCATGCCGATGTCGTTCACCTTCCGCACAAAGAAATAGGAGAAGAGCAAAATGCAGACGATAAAGGTCCCCACCTGCAGAATAAATTCCGCCCAGTTGTAATCCATCACGAGCATCATCTGCCCGAGGAGCCCCGAGATCTCGAGCAGGGAGATGATGCGGTAACAGCCGTTCTGCAGGGCATACGCCCCCGCCCCGAAGAAGAGCAGGATCCTGAAGGGGACGTCGTAGCACCTGTGGTAGATGACGAGCGTAAATAAAAAGACGAGGATATAGCCGATGGCATTCACGAGCGCACCCGCCCCGAGGAGGGCCTGCAGACAGCTCACCCCCATCACGACGCCGACGAGCGTCATGATCCCCCCGATGAGCCATGCCGCAAAGTACGGCCGCTTGGGGGAATTCCTCAGGAGCAATCCCTCCGCGAGGAGCAGCTCGAACAGGAACGTCGGATACATGTAGATAAAGATAAAGGTCGCAACTTCGAGGTTCATACGGGATCGTTCCCTCCGCCTGTGTAGATATTCATGAGGTCCTTCATGAACTGATGATGACGGGGACGGCTGATCGTGAGGATATTCCCGCTGACGTTGACCTGATAGTCATGCACCCAGTTGATGAATCGGGTATTGACGAGATAGCAGTTGTTGCAGCGCAAGAAGCCGTTCCCCTTGAGCCGCTGTTCGAGCTCAGTGAGTGAGCCGCGCGCCTCGATGACGCGGTCAACAAAATGGAAATGGAGCTGGTGGCCCATGACTTCCACGAACATGACCTTGTCGGTCGAGAGGCAGATGGCGCCGCTCGTCGTCTTGACGAGAATGGAATGCGCCTCACGCGAGCGGGAAACATTGATTGCCTTGCGCATCTTCAGACAGAAATCGGGATAGCGGAGCGGCTTGACGATATAGTCGAGCGCGTCCACCTCGTACCCCTTCTGCGCATACTGTGCGATGCGCGTGATGAAGAGCAGAACGACGGAAGTATCCTTAAAGCGCAGCTGATGCGCCGCCTCGATCCCGCTCATGCCGGGCAGGTCGATGTCCATGAATACGATCTCGTACTCCAGACTTCTGTAGGACGCGAGAAAGCGTTCCGCATCCTCAAAGCGGACGACATGGAACTCCGCCCCCGTTTCCGCTCCGTATTGCCTGAAATACTCCATCAGATTCGCAACGGCATTGTTATCGTCATCTACAACCGCAATATTCATACTCCACCCATATTATACTACAGTTATTATATCATTTTTGAAAAATTAGCACAATATCAAACTCATTTTTGTGGCGTAACCTTTCAATTTTTGTCCTATCCTGTTTTTAAAATTCAATTTAGTGCATAAAATGTGCAATTTTATTCAATATTGTGCTATTTTATCATTCAAAATTTTTCGGCGCGGGAACTCTCTTTCGTCCGCTCCCCTCTTCCGCTTTGTCGGACATGCCGTTTTTTTTCGGAAAAGGGCTTGCAAATTTTGCCGTTTGATAGTATAATGTTATGTTAAAAAAATTAGGCAAGGGGACAGGCTTATGAAAAAATTCAAACTCTTCACACTTCTCCTGATGGTTCTTGCGCTTGCGGCAGGGCTCTGCGCCTGTGGCGGCAACAATGTACCGCCCGACGGCGGCACGCAGACGACGTATGAGATCGCGCTGAACGAAGACCTCCCGCGCACGCTGCATGTCGGCGACGAGGTCGATTTCACGAAATATTTCACCGTGACGGACCAAGACGGGAACCCCGTCACCGTGACGGCGGACATGCTCGATCTGAGCAAGGCGGACACCTCCGCGCCCGGGACCTTTACGGTGACGCTTACGGTGGGAGAAGTCAAAAAATCGGCGGAATTTACCGTCCTGCCGCAGGAAACACCCCCTCCCGCAGAGGAAAAGCTCACAGAGCTCAAGCTCTCTCCCGCCTCTTTGGAGCTCATTGTGGGAAAGACGGGCAAGCTCGAGGTTGAGCGCGTTCCCGCCGCGGCAACAGAGGAGGAGATCGCGTGGACGACGGACGACGAGGAGGTCGCAACCGTTAAAAACGGCACGGTGACGGCGGTAGGCGTCGGCACGGCGCACATTTCCGTTGCGAGCAAGGAGAATCCCTCCGTCAAGGCGACCGCCGAGGTCACCGTTACAGCCGACCCCATGAAGACGCTTGAGGACGTTCTCAAGACATACGACGACCCCGACGCATGGAACTTTGCCGTTACGAGAACGGAAACCTACGATATTTACTCGTTCGACGACTACTATGAATATCTCGGCCGCAATGTTCTGAATGCCTATGAAGATGGATACGGCGACTTCTACACCGATTATCTCGGCTACGACGAAGAGGCGGACGCATACGCCTACTTCTGCGATAACGGCGACGGCACGTACGAACGCTATGCGGAGGGCACAGACGACTACGATTACTGGTGCACCAACCTCTATCTTGTGGACATTCAGGCGCTCAAGAGCGTAGAGTTCACCTATGCCGACGGCGTGTATTCCGCACAGAACGCCGCAACGGCCGCGGACGCCGTGCTCGGCGAGTACCTCATTGAGGACGAAGACACGGGCGATCTCTACATTTACACCTATACCTCCCTCACGCTGACCCTTGCGGACGGCCGCATCGCCGAGATCTCTGCGACCCTCGACGACGGCACGGAAATTACATACGTTTTCTCCGACTACGGCGAGGTAGACTTCACCCTTCCCGCATACGATCCCGATGAAGAGGACAGGGAAACGTTGTCCGCCGCCCTCGAAACGGTGAAAGATCTGACGGTTGAGGGCACGACGGAGCTCAAAACGGCCGTGGATGACGTTCAGCTCGCATGGACGTTGAACACGGACCAACTTCCCGACGGCATCACCTTCAGTGGACACACGATCACGGTCACCGACCGTCCCGCTACGGATACCCTCCTCGAATTCACTGTCAAGGCAACTCTCAACAATGTTTCGGGCACTAAGGTGATCACAGTCACCGTCCTCGGCGACCCCAACAAGCTCACGGGGCTCGGATTCATCGGGGATACCATCAATCTCACCGAGGGCGAGGAGCAGGTCCTCAACGTCGTCCGCACCCCTTCCTCCTCCACGGAGGAGCTGAATTGGACGTCCGATACCCCCGCCGTTGCGACCGTAGGGAATGACGGCACGGTGAAGGCGGTCGGCGTCGGGCAGGCCCATATTACAGTGGAGTGCAAGAGAGATCCCTCCATCAAGGCAACCATTACGGTCGTCGTCACCGCCGATCCCAAGAAGTTGACCTCTCTCACCCTCGAACCCGCCGCCCTCGACGTCATTGAGGGCAAAACGGGCACCTTCACGGTACATATGCAACCCATGACGGCGGTTTCCGAGCTCAAGTGGACGTCCTCCGACGACGAAACGGCCACCGTCGAAAACGGCAAGGTGACGGGGCTCAAGCAGGGCACGGTCACCATCACCGTCGAGAGCGTTGAGAACCCCTTTATCAAGGCGACGGCGACCGTCACGGTCATCGCAGACCCCGAAAAGCTGACGGCTCTGACCATTTCCCCCGCTTCCCTCACGCTGAAGGTGAACGGGACCGCCAAGCTCACAGCCGCCCGCACCCCCGCGACGGCAGATGCCGAAGAGATCGAATGGATCTCCGATACGCTGACGGTCGCGACCGTCGAAAATGACGGAACGGTGAAGGCCGTGGGCGAAGGGACTGCCCAAATCACCGTGCAGAGCAAGACGAACCCCGCCGTCAAGGCAACGATCACGGTCACCGTCGAGGCGGCCGAAGTGATCCCTCCCGCCCCCGAAAAGCTCACCGAGCTCAGGATCTCCCCCGCTTCCTTGGAACTTATCGAAGGAAAGACGGGCAAACTTGAAGCGGAGCGCATTCCCGCCACGGCCACCGAGGAAGAACTCGTATGGACGACGGATTCCGAACAGGTCGCAACGGTCGCAGGGGACGGCACAGTGACGGCACACGGCGTCGGCACGGCGCATATCTCCGTTGCAAGTAAAGAAAATCCCGCCGTCAAGGCCACCATTGAGGTCACAGTCAAGGCGGACCCCAATAAGCTCACAAAGCTTGAATTCAGCGAAGAAACGCTCGAACTCACCGAGGGCGACGAAGTGACCCTTTCCGTCAAGCGCACCCCCGATACGGCTACCGAAGAGGAGCTCGAATGGACGTCCGATATGACGTCGGTCGTGTCCGTCGAAAACGGCACGGTGAAGGCCGTCGGCGTCGGACAGGCGACCGTCACGGTACAGAGCAAGGTGAATTCCGCCGTCAAGGCCACCATTGAGATCACAGTCAAGGCAAAGCCCGTCACCCCTCCCGAACCTCAAGACGAGGAGATAGAACTGACAAGTCTGCTTGAAACGACGGAGCTTACAACGGGTTACAAGACGGGAACATACACCGTGGGCGGCATTTCCGTCACCGTTTCCAATGTTTCCGTGAACAATAAACTGTATGTCGGCTCAGACGCTTCGGAAAATACAGACTTCAATTTCCTGCAATTCAAGGCAAACGGCAGTTCGCTTGAGATCACGGGCGAATTCACCAAGATCGTCATCGTAATGCTCTCCAAATATGCGTATCAAGCAAGCAGCATGCTCACCGTGATGGCGGGCTCCGCTACGCTTCCCATCGCAAAGCATACGGCCTCAGAGGGCTTTACGCTCGGCAGCGACACATACTCTTACTTTACAGAAGAATACAACATAACGGCGGGCGGGGCGCAGAAGATCACAATCACGAATGCAAACACCTTTGCCTCCTATGTGAAAACCATTACGCTTATCAGCTCCGCGGGCGGGACACAGCCGTCGGAAACAGAACAGCAGAAGGTGACAAGGGCCCTTTCGGCGGTGAATTCTTCCTATGAAGTTTCCGTAACGGGCGACTACAGGCTCCCCGTTTCCACCGTTGACGGCGTGACTTTCACCTGGGCGGTGACGTCGGGCAATTACAGCCTCACCAACGGCAACGCGCTCGCCATTCCACAGCTCCCCGAAACGGACGAAACCGTCCGCCTCACCCTGACCGCTACCTGCGGCTCCGCAAGTTCCGACAAGACCGTCACGGTCACCGTCAAGGCAAAGCCCGTCACCCCTCCCGAGCCTCAGCAGAAAACTTTGGAGCTGAAGAGTATGCTCGCGACGACGGATCTCACCTCGGGTTACAAGTCGGGTACATACACCGTGGACGGCACTGCTATCACTGTTTCAAATGTTTCCGTAAATAGCAAAGTTTACGTAAGTAATGTGTCTACAGAAGTCGGTTTCGACTTCCTTCAGTTCAAAGCAGGCGGCAGCACGCTTTCGCTGACGGGTGAATTCACCAAGATCGTGACCGTCATGCTGTCGAAATATGCGTATGACCCGAGCAGCATGTTCACGATCACGGCAGGCTCAACGACGCTTTCGATCGCAAATCACTCCACGGGGGATGGCTTCAAGGTCGGCGCAGATACATATTATCTCCACACCGTAGAGTACAATGTGACGACGAGCGGAGCGCAGCAGATCACCTTTAAGGATGCAAATACCTTTGCGCTCTATGCGCAGACGATCACCCTCACGGGGACCACGGGCGGCAGCACGACGCCCGTCGACCCCACTCCCGGCGGCGACGACACGGCCGACAAGGCCCTTCAAGACGCGCTGAAGGGATACGAAAACCATGCCGCATGGAACTTTGCGATCACGAGAACAGAAACATACGAAGGCGAATCGTTCGATGACTACTATGAGTATCTCGGCTACAACATTTTAAACAGCTATGAGGACGAAAACGGCGATACCTACACCGACTATCTCGGTTATGACACGGCGTCGGGCAGCTACTCCTTCTACTACGATAACGGCGACGGCACCTATGATATTCTTGCAGAGAATACGGATGATTATGATGAATCCTATTCCTATCTGTATCTCGTCGATTTAGCAGAACTGAAAAATATCAAATTTACCTATTCGGGCGGAAAGTATTCCGCACAGAACGGCGCCACCGCCGCCATGGCTGTCTTGGGCGAATACAGCTATACCGATTATTACGGAGATGTCATCACGGCTGCATGGACGTCCTTTGATGTGTATCTTGCAAACGGACGCATTTCCAAGATCGTCGCAAACGTCGAGGACGGCACGGTTGTTACTTACACGTTCTCCAAATACGGCTCCGTGAGCTTCACCCTCCCCTCGGGCGGCAGCGGGACAGATACCCCCGTCACCCCCTCGGGCACAATGGAGAAGCAAACTTACGACGCTTCGACGTTCGACAAGGAAAACTTGCAGGATAAGTTATTGAAGGAGAATAGTTTTATCGGACTGCCCTCAACGGGAAGCTATCATGTGCTTGTCGTTCCCGTTCAATTTAAGGGAGAAAATATCTCCGACGCGCAGTTACAAAATCTCGAAAAGGCCGTCAACGGCAGCGCAACCGATACGGGTTGGGAAAGCGTCAAGACATACTATCAGAAGGCCTCTTACGGCAAACTGAACCTGACATTCGACGTACAGGGCCGCTTTGAAACTGCCTATAACGCTTCCCATTATGAAACGTTGAACGCGCAAGGGCAATACGGCATTGAGGGATCCGAGGCGGTTTTGCTGGAAGCGCTCAGCCATTATGCGAGCACGCTCGATTTGTCGATCTACGACTACAACGGCGACCAATGCATCGACGCGGTGTATCTCATTTACTCCCACGCAGTGGACTACAGCGAAGATACAGACTTCTATTGGGCCTATACGACCTACACCGATAGCGAAACCAAGTTTGACGGTCTGTATGCGGGCTACTACTTCTTCGCAGGGTTTGACTTCATGGACGAAAACACGGCGCGGGATACCAGCTCGGCAGAAAAAATCAGCGGGCTGAAGATCAACGCTTCCACTTATATCCATGAATCGGGTCACCTCCTGGGTCTTGACGACTATTACGACTATGAAGAAAGAAAGGGTTCCAATGAGGGGCTCGGCAGCGCAGATATGATGGATTACACAGTCGGCGATCAAAACGTCTATTCCAAGACCATGCTCGGCTGGCTCTCCCCCACTGTCGTCAACGGAACGACGACCGTCACGCTCAAGCCGTCCGCGTCGGAGGCCTCTGCGATCCTCATTCCGCTCAGCTTCAACAACAGTTACTTCTGCGAATACCTCATGATCGACCTTTACGCGGCAACGGGGCTCAACCAAATGCATGCGGGAATGGACAACAGCTACCTCTATGACGGTGCACCGTTCGGCGTGAGGATCTACCACGTTTCTTCATCCATCAACAACTCCTACTCGACCGATTATCAATCGTTTACGGACTACAATAACTCGGATACGAACTTTTCGCTCATCAAACTTGTCGAAGCGGACGGCACGAAGAAATTCTCAGATTCAAATGGCTGGGCTGCGGCGGACGATCTGTGGAAAGCGGGACAGAAACTTTCAACTGTATTCCCCAATTACACCCGCAACGACGGCAAGACGCTGAATTTCGACGTCGAGATCGTATCCGCAAGCGCGGAATCGGCTCAAGTCAAGATCACGTTCAACAGCTAAAAAATTTCGGCGTCCTATCGGGACGCCGATTTTGACGGAGGAAATGATATGAACAGAAAAGAACGGGCACAGGAAATGCTCGAATATCTCGAGAGCGTCAAGGATGAAGAGGGTTTCGCGGTGGTGGATGTCAATATCACCGAGGAAACGGAGCTTTACGATCCCCTTTCGCTCAAGGGACATAAGGACCTCAATAGTGAGATCTACGACTATATCGACGCGCAGACGAATGTCATTCCGTCCGCCGTCCCTCTCCGCATCCGCTTTCACGGCCAAATCGGGGAGGAGGAGCAAAAAGAGATTCGGCAGATGATGCACAGGCACTACACCATGCGCTCCTACGACAACGCATGGGACCTCGCGGCCAACTTTCGGAAAATGCTGCTCCTTGCGATCTTCGGAGCCGTCGTCCTCGCCATATATCTCTATTTTGCCATCACCGAGGCGCATGTGTTTATGACGGAGATCCTCTCGATCGTCGGCTCCTTTGCGCTGTGGGAGGCCGCGGATGCCCTTCTCTTGGAGCGTCCCGACCTTCGCCGCGAACACCGCAACATAGAACAGAGCCTCAACCAAAAAATAGAATTTATGGAGTGACCCCCATCTTATTGTTACAAGAGCCCCCGCCGCGGGGGCTCTTTTGTTCTCTCTCCCTTGCGCTTTTTGGTGAAAAACCTGCTTTTGGATTTCATGTTCCTTTGTTACATTTAGTACGGTTGTAGGCATGAGCTTGTCATAGACAAGCTCATGCCTAAATGCCATTTTATTATTTGGTCGTTATCATTTATATAAATCTATTGACTTTATCTTCCAACCATGCTATACTTATAAAGCCAAACTAAACTGCATCTTGAATGGGTCTTTTTAGGCGTATTCTACCTTTCATCATTATCATTGAATTGGATAAAATGCAAATTCCACTTGGTAATGGTGAAAGCACTCATTCAAGGTTTAGTTTGGCGACTATCGGAGTTTGTGTTTTTGTGCGCTTGCTTCGGTAGGCGCACTTTTTATTTTACAAAAAAATTTAAGGAGAAATTGTTATGAAAAAATGGTTTACGGCAATTGTAACGGTCACATTTATGATTTGCCTTTGCCTCGGGCTTTCAGCCTGCGGTGGATTGTCCGGTGGCAACAGCACAAACAACGAATACGGCGGATCGAGTGGAGGCAATAGCGGCAATGGTAGCGGACAAACCGAACGGCCTGCGAACAAGCCCGAATTCGCCTCGGGTAGCGGCACGGAGAGCAATCCCTACATCATTGCCGAACCCTATCAATGGTTGAATATCGGAAAACATTTATCGTCCTGTTTTGAGCTCTCCTGCGACCTTAACATGGGAGACATCGAAGACTTAAGTCCCATCGGCGATTCTGAAAATCCTTTTTCAGGCTTTCTCGATGGAAAAAACCATAACATTCACAGCGCGGAAATATACGCAAGCAAAAATTGTGGGCTGTTCGGCGTGGTTAGCGGAGGAACCTTAAAAAATATAAGATTTTCCGACTCTCGATTAAGGGTTAAGAGTGATGGACTTGGCAGTTTTTCCGGACAAATTAAAATGGGTAGCCTTATAGAAAACTGTCATTCGGAAAATATTTCATGTACAACGGAAATCTACGGTAAGGGGGGGGGAATTGTTGGAATTGTGTCTTCCGCCTCGAAAGTACAATATTGTAGCGCAAAGGTAAGCTTCAAAACAACTTCGAATATGAATCACATAGGCGGATTATTTGGAAAAATGGAAGGCGGATCGGTGAATGCATGTTGGGGGACCATATCGGCAAGCTTCAGTGCTGGTGTATGGCATGAAAGCGGTGGCATTGTAAGCGATTTTGTCGGCGGAACGATTACAAATGTTTATGCCGAAGTTACTTTCGGAATGTTAGACGGGGGAATCGCACATACATCCGAGGGAGGGTGTTGTACAAAATTCGGGCTTTGTTTCAACGGGGATTCCTCACGCAATGTGCCGCTCTATTATGAAAAAACCGTTGCGGTAAAAGATATCACTTCACGCTACTATAATTCCACGACAATCGAATCTTCCAACAATATCCTCGATACGGACGAATGGAGAGATAACAAGCTTTGGAAAAAGGGCAAGCTTCACCCCGAGCTTGTCTCCTATGAGGAATACCTCTTACTCACGGCGATAACGGAAGCATAAAACTATCGAGGCTGGAGTATTCATGTGCGAAACAATGAATATTGATAAAATCACAATGGGCAGAAATATTTTTGCCCATTGCTTTTGCTTCTCTAAACTGAAACATACTGTTGCGGTCAGGTGATTTGACCTTACTTCCTTTACCGAAAAAATAAAAAGTGGAACGCAAGTTTCGTTCAACTTACGTCCCACTTGGCGCGCCAATGGTGATAGCGTTTGAACACTGAAAATGTGTTCAAACGCTGTTTTTATTTCTTCAAGTCTGACGTTCTCGACCTCTGCCGCGTTTCCCAAACGGAAATGCGCCGTGATATAGCCGTCGCCCAC
>CANQUY010000046.1 GCA_947627125.1 uncultured Clostridia bacterium | reverse complement strand
GATTGGGAACGGCGGGGTGGAGTGACGAGAACTCGGGGCGGCGTCATGCTGAGAACGGGAACAGAACGAAGTTTACAGAAGTCGTACCGAAGCATCTCGCCGCATGCTTTATGGTTCTCCGCCGCGAGATTCTTCGGGTCAGTTCCCGTCCTCTCGTCCTGCTCACATTCTCAGAATGACGCGGCGTCCCCTGCTCCCGTGCGTTTTATAAGATCCTTCCCCTTCGACTACGCTCAGGGTGACGCGATTGGAACGGCGGGGTGGAGTGACGAGAACTCGTGGCGGCGTCATGCTGAGAACGGGAACAGAACAAAGTTTACGGAAGTCGTACCGAAGCATCTCGCCGCATGCTTTATGGATCTCCGCCGCGAGATTCTTCGGGTCAGTTCCCGTCCTCTCGTCCTGCTCCCTTTCTCAGAATGACGCGGCGTCCCCTGCTTCCGTGCGTTTTATGGGATCCTTCGCTGCGCTCAAGATGAGCGCAAGGGGCGGGATGAGCGCAAGGGGAACACGGGGCACGGGCGGGAACGCGGGGCGGAATGACGCGGCGCGGAGGGGCAGAAAAAATCCTTCCGCGATAAAATTGCGGAAGGATTTTTTGATACTTATGTGACGAAATTCAATGCAATGGCTGTATCATCTGCTTTGGGCACAGCGGCTCTGAATGGGGTTCGGCCGAGGCCGCCGCCGACAAAAATTTCCCCGTCTTTATCACAGCAAAATGCAGATCACGCCGCCTTTGCCCTCGTTGACGATACGGGTAACGGTCTTTCGCATCTTCTTGCGCACGGTTTCCCCCATGGCGCGGTTCTTCTGCAGGAGCTCCTCGCCGAGCATTTCCTTGAGCGTCTTGCCGAACATATTGGTATTCCATGCGCTCGCGGGCTCTGTTTCCATGCCCTCCTGAAGCTGTCTTGCAAATGCCTCGCTCTGCTCCTCGTTGCCGAGCGCGGGCCGTACTTCGCCCTTGATATCGACGCGGATGATATGGTAGCTCGGCGCGTCGGCTCTGAGATCCACCCCCACTCTGCCGCTCTTCTTGACAACCGTCGGCTCCGAAAGGTTCATCTCCTCATCGAGGGGCGGAACGATGCCATAGCCGAATTCCTTGGCGTCCTCAAAGGCCTGCCCGACGCGTTCATACAGCTTTTTGGCCTCCGCAAGACGGCTGCAAAAGCTCATCAGCGTGAAATCGTCCTTGATCTCCTCGCCGCAACGGTCTGAGAGGACCTCATAGAACGCCCCCTCCTTGGCTTCCACCCTGCAGTGCGCCGTGCCCGTGGAGGCGTCGATCTCGAGCGATACGGGCGGGAGGAGCCGATCGCTCTCCGCGTACAGCGTATCGAGAAGGGCGCAGTCGCTCATCTTGCCGATCTTGGGCGCTACGGCGCGGATGCCCGCAAGCACTTCGCTGAGGACGGGCGCATCGGGGTCGAGCACGCGCATCCAATCGGGAATGTCGATGTCGATGGAGAGCACGGGAAATTCATAGAGAATGCGCTCCAAGACGCCCAAGATATCCTCCTTCGTCATCGTTTCGGCGTTGACGGCGAGCACGGGCGCATGATATTTCTCCTCGAGGGAGGCCCTCAAAGTCCCCTGTGAGGCAGGGTCGAGGCAGTTCAACAGGATGACGTAGGGTTTTCCGATCTTTTTGAGCTCCTCCGCCGCCCGTTCCTCCGCCGCCTCATAGCCTGCGCGGGGAATGCCCGTGACGGAGCCGTCCGTCGTGACGAGAATGCCGATGGTGGAGTGCTCTCTGATGACCCGCTCCGTTCCCTCCTGCGCGGCCTGTTCAAAGGGGACGGGTTCGTCGTTCCAAGGGGTCTTGACGAGGCGGGGCGTTCCCTCCTCCTCAAAGCCGCTTGCGCCCTCCACGGGATAGCCGACGCAGTCGATGAGGCGGATCTTTGCGGCCGCATCCTTGACTTTGATATCGGCCCCCTCTTCGGGCACGAACTTGGGCTCGGTGGTCATGACCGTCTTGCCCGCCGCCGACTGCGGAAGTTCGTCCGTGTAGCGGCTCTTTTTGGCCGCGGGGACATTCGGAAGAACCAGAGCTTCCATAAATTTTTTGATGAAGGTCGATTTGCCCGTTCTAACGGGTCCCACTACGCCGACGAAAATTTCTCCGCCCGTGCGGGTCGCAATGTCCTCGTATACGTTGAATGTTTCCATAAAAAAGCACCTCCGCCGTTCAAGGATATGATATGGCGAAAGGTGCGCGATTATGAATGGAAAATGGAAAAAAGTGGTAGAGAGTGCGTGACGGAAACACGAACGGAGTCCGTGCCGCCGCGTCATTCTGAGAAACGAGAGAAGGACGAGAGGACGGGAACTGACCCGAAGAATCTCGCGGGGCGGTTTCTATGCGGCGAAATGAGTACAGCTTCCGCAAACTGCGTTGTACTCCCCTTCTCAGCATGACGCCGCTATGAGCTCCCGTGCGTTTTATGGGATCCTTCGCTGCGCTCAGGATGAGCGCGCGGGGCAGGATGAGCGAGGGCGCGGGGACCCTTGCTTCCCCTCTTAGGGGAAGTACCCCGAAGGGGGGATAGGGTTCAAAAACCCCTCAGTCACTGTGTGACAGCTCCCCTATGAGGGGAGCCGAGGAGGTCACTCCATGCCGTGGATCTCGCGGTAGTAGGGGTCGGAGGTGAAATCCCGCTCCCTCGTGTATTCGCCGCCGAGCGCCTCGATGGCGAACTTGAGCTCCTGAAATTCGAGATAGTTGATATCGTCGCGGTCAATGACTTCCAGGAGAACGGGCAGCGCACGCACGTCCCCGTAGGCCGCAAGATAGCTCGCGTGCATGGGGATCTCGCCGCTCGTTTGAAAGGCGTTGAGAAGGAGCTCGTACACCCTGTCGTCCCGCTCTTTGCAGCGGGAGAGGATCTCGAGCATCAGATCCTGCTCCGTCCCCTCCTGATACAGGCGGAGCGCACGGTCCTTGGCGGCGTCGGCCCCCGCCTTGAGCTGTTCGGTGACGGCGTCCTTGAGCTCCCCGTCCCCGCTCGTCTGCAAAATTTTGAAATAGGCGGGAAAGGCCCTCGTGTTTGCCCCCGCAAGGTTGACGGCAAAGAGCAGAAGTTCCTCATCCTCCCCTCCGAGAAGTTCAATGAGGGCATCGGGGCAGTCCCGCGTTTCGAGCTCGCGGCAGAGAAAATCGGAAACGGGCACTCCCTCCTCCACATGGCGGCGGAGGGAATCGGCCAGCTCCTCGTCCGTCATGGCGGCATAGTAGCCCTTGGGGGTGTTCCCCACCGAGGGGATCGTAATGTCGCCGAACTGCCGATAGAGCTTGGGAATGAGATTTTCCCACTGCTTTTCGGAGTATTTTCCCGCATTCTGCTGCATGTATTCCGAGAGCTTTTCGTCGAATATGGCATCAAAATCGATCAGCTTTTGCATGTTTTCCTCACATCAGATAGTCTAAGATCTCTTCCGTCACATAGCGGTTTGCGTCGAACATCTCACAGACTTCCTTCAACGTCTGCACGCCGCCGGGGAGCCTTGCCTCGCGGTAGATGGCGGAAGCGAGCGCGGCCCGCTCCTTCATGTAGTGCCAAGCGGACGCCCCCTCAAGCGCGGCGTAAATGTCCTCCGCCGCCCCGCAGAGCTTGCCCTCGCTGTCCTCCCCGAGGAGGCCGTATTTGGAATAGACGTCGGCAAAGGCGTCGAGAAATTCTTCCGCCCTCTTCGCGCCGATATTGATGGTATGCGTGAAAAATTCCCTGTACAGGTTGAGAAAGACCGTGCCGAAGGAATTTCCCTCATTGCGGATGGTGATCTCATGCAGAATGGAGAACTTCACGAGGTCGTTGCCCGTGTAGTCGAGGAGCTGTTCCCGCAAGAAATCGTCGCTGTGGGCGCGGGCGGCGACCTTGACTGCGATCATCTGTAAATTTTCATCCCGCCCCTCGAGCTCATCAAAGGCGGCGCGGAGGCAGTAATCGAGTTCGGGGAGCTCCGCAAGCATGCCGATCGCATTTTCATCCGCTTTCAGGACGGCGAGGAGGTAGTTCCCCACCCGCCTGTATTCCGCCTGCGGAAGCCGATAGAAATAGTTCATCTCGATCTTCTCCTCCTCCCCGTCGCGGATACGGCGGAGGTGTTCGAGATAGTACTCTGCAATGACCCTGCGCGGATAGAGCGTCATGAACATTTCGAGAGAGGAGATCGCCGCATCCACCTCGCCGACATGATAGGCCGCAACGGCGTGAAGGAACAGGACGTTGTCGTCATAGGGAAGCCGCTTTGTGAGCTCGGTGAGGACCTTGAACGC
This sequence comes from uncultured Clostridia bacterium, assembly GCA_947627125.1. Taxonomy (GTDB): domain Bacteria; phylum Bacillota; class Clostridia; order Christensenellales; family Borkfalkiaceae; genus Gallimonas. Next base: position 7,924 of record CANQUY010000046.1, on the reverse strand, counting down.
GTCCGCGTCGAGGCCCGTTTCGCAGAGAGCTGTAGCGATGCGGTAGAGGTCGTCCGTGGCGTCGGTGGGAATGTCCGCAAGGTGGGCCGCGGCCTCCTTCGCCCGCTTCCTGTCCCCGCGTGCATCGAGAACGGCCACATAGGTCGTGAGCGCCTGAATGCTGTCGGGGTATTTCGGCAGGAGCGCTTCACACTCCTTTTCCGCCGCCTCTTCCTCCCCCATCATGAGCAGACACATGGCGGCAAGGCCCGCCGCCGCGGGATAGTCGGGGCTGTCCTCATCGACGAGAAGGAAACGCTCTCTCGCCTCCTTCAGCCGCCCCTCGCGCATGATATCCACCCCCTCCTTCAACGCCTCTGGGTCGGCGTCCCCCACGATACGGAGCTCGGGGGGCTGTTCTGTCGGTTCATAGTTGTCGAGGAACTCCACGAGATCGTCCATCTCCTCGTCGGGGTCCCCGGGATAGGCGCGGCTGTAGTAGAACGCCGACTGCAGGTCGTTCCCCATGTTCATGAAGGCGACGGCAAGGCCCTCGTACCCTTCGGGGAAATCCGCCTCGTTGCAGACGTCGAGAAAGCGGAACCAAGCGTCCGCGGCGAGCTGCCAGAGCTCGAGTTCCTCATAGATATCGGCATAGAGAGCCCATGCGTCCGCGCTCGGCGGGTAGAGCTCCGCCCGCTTGTTGAGCATTTTGAGCGCACCGAGATAGTCCCCGCTGTCCACGCGCTTTTCCGCGCTCTCGAGCAGGAACTCCTCGCTGAGATTCCAAGTCTGTACGCCTTCCTTCATGCTTCCTCCCCGAAAAGACGTTTGATATCCTCTTTGGTAAAAATATAGTCTGTATTGCAGTAGTGGCAGTGGACTGAGATCTGCCCCTGTTCCTCGAGCAGGGCCTCGGCGTCCTTCCTTCCGAGGGACAAGAGAGCCCCCTCCGCCCTCTTTTTGGAGCAGTGACAGCGGAAGAACAGCCGTCTTTCATCATACGGCTCCTCCGTCAGCATGCGCAGCGTCCCCTCCGCGCCCCTCTCCTCAATGAGAGAGGAGAGATGGCTGAATCTTCCGATCTCCCGTTCGCAGAAGGAAACGGCCTCTTCGCCCGCCCCGGGAAGGGGCTGCAGAAAGACGCCGCCCGCGCCGAGGATCTTGCCGTCCTTGACCTTGACGCCGAGGGCGACCGCCGTGGGCCGCTGTTCGCTCGTCAGAAAGTAGGCGGAAAAGTCCTCCGCGATCTCCCCCGAGATGAGGTTGCTCGTCCCCGTGAAGGGCAGGCCCGTGCCGTCGTCCGAAACCACGGTCATCGTTCCGTCCCTTCCGACGAACCCGCCCACGTCGAGCTTGCCGTCCGCGCGGGGCGGAAGGTCCACATCGGGGTGTTCCGCAAATCCGCGCATGCGAAGGCTGCTGTCCCCCGCAACGCATACCTTTCCGCCGGGGCCGCCGCCGTTCACCGTGACCGAGAGGGAGCTGTTTTCCCCCTTCAGCCAACTGCAGAGATAGGCGGAAGCCGTCATGGTCCGCCCGAACGCCGCCGCCGCAACGGCCGTAAAGTGATGGCGGCGCATGGCCTCCTGTACGGCCTCCGTGCTGTCGATGACGGCGAGGGAGATGTTTCTCCCCTCGATCAGCGTCTTTAAGATGATACTTTTTCGCATATAAAATTCAGCCTGTCGCTTCTGTCCTTATTCCCGCCGAGATGCCCCTCGACCTCCGTGCGGAACCCCGCCGCAAACAGGGCACCGCAAATTTGCTCTTCTGTGTGGATATATCGGATATGTCTTTCGTCGCAGCGGCGGAAGAGTTCCCCCTCCCGCACGAACAGCGTGATATCCGTTTCCACCCTGTCCTCTTTGAGGGCGTTGAACTCGATATAGGTGACGTCCTCGCGGTCGTCGCCGAACATATTATTTGCAACTTTTTCCCTTAGCTTGTATTCCGAGCTCACATCGAACCAAAAGAGCCCGCCCTTTTTGAGGCACTTTGCAATGCGGCGGAACGCGGAGGAAAGTTTTTCCTGCGGAAGATAGTTGATACAGTCGTTGGCGGAGAGAATGAAGTCGTACCGCTCCGCCGTCCTGAGGCAGACGGCGTCGGCCTTGACGAAGGGGATCGGAAGTCCCTCCTCCCGCGCGAGGCGGACGGCCTTGGAGAGCATGGCGTCGGAGAGGTCCCCGCCCGTCATTTCGTATCCCGCGCGCTGCAACGCCCGCGAGAACGCCCCGCTGCCGCAGCCGAGCTCGAATCCGCGCTTCCCCGCGCCCCGCGCTCTCAGCCCCTCAATAAAATACTGCGACCATGTTTGATAGTCGCAGTCATCATTTAAAAATTCAAACCAATCGGCAAGATGGTCATATGCCTGCGTCATCTCTTATCGTTGCGCGACAGCATCTTGGGACGGCCCTTCTGTTTCTTTTTCTTCTTTTTCTTTCCGTCCTCTTTGCCGCTCTCCTCTTCGCTCAGAGCCGCCTCCAACGCGTCGAATTCCCTGTTGTAGGCAACGTATTGTTCGTCGTCCTTGTGCTCTTCCTCATACGCCCTGACGTCCTTTTCCATGGCCTCCCTGCTCTCGCGGAGTTTTTGCAGGTCCTCTCGGGAGAAGGAATCGGGCAGCTGGTAGGGATCTTCGCCCTCGTCGATGGGCTTCACGGGGTGGGAAACGAGCTTGCTCCTGCCGTTTATGACCATCTGCCGCCTGTACTCGCGGAGGGCCGCGCTCTGCGCCTCGGTCATGGTCGCGGGAGCGTTCATGGCGCCGCTCTCCTTGTTGTAGAGCCCCCTGCCCGTGGCAATGCCGAGGTCGGGATTGATGAATTTATCGAACGCCCACTGGCTGTAATCGAGCCATACGAGGCCCGAATAGGAGAAGCCGATGATGAGAAGGAACAGAATGCCGACCACGCCGAAGAAATTCAATCCCAAAAAGATGGCGAGGAAATAGGGCCAAAGGGCAAGCGCGGCAAAAAACACCGTCTGCGGGAAGGTCCCGATCGTCATGACGACGGCGTTGCGGAAGAGCGCCCACGGCCCCTGCTTATAGTTGATGCCGAGGGAGATCATCCAGAGGCAGACGAGGAGCATGAAGGAAACGATGATATACCCCGCGACTTTGGAGGCGATCATCCACCCCGCCGCGGGAGCGTTGGTTGCGACGTAGAAGTCGGCAAGATCCCCCATGACGCGTGCCAAAAAGAGCACGACGGTAAAGATGAGAACGGCCTCCAAGACATTCCAAAAGTTGCGCCTGATGCCGCGGAGGAAGTCGTTTGCGACGAAGATGCCCTCCGTCCAGATGAGGTTGCGGATGATATAGAATCCGCCCGAGATCCCCAGCCCCGCGATGATCCCCGTGATGATAAACAGGGAGAAAAAGACAATATCGCTCTGAAGGATCATTGCCTCGGCATTTCCCGTGATATCGGGAATGAAGGGAAAGGACGGACCGAGCCCCGCGCCGAACGGACCTCCCATGCCCGACGCTCCGACCTGTAAATACCGCCAGACGATGACCGCAATGACGGGAAGAGCCGTCAGCAGAATGAGGAGATTGACGAGCATGAGCCGCCCGAATCTCCCCTTCAGGATATCCCAGAACAGTGCCCAGCGGCTCGTAGGGAGCGTCGAGCGGGCGTAGTCCTCACTGCGCTCCTTTCCGATGAGCCAACGGGCGACAAGCCCCTTTTTTTCTGTTTCAGCCATAAAGATGCTCCGAAATTTGCTTATCGTAAACGGCCGAACGACAGCCGTATGGATATTATACCGCAAACGGAAAAATTTTTCAACGGAAAAGGGGAGAATTCTTTGAAAAAGTTATTTTTTTCATACGTCTTTCATCCTCACGCCGACCGCTCATTCTGAGCACGAAGGCTGTACGCAGTCCCCTCGGCTCCCCTCTTAGGGGAGCCGCCACGGCTGTCCTTGCCGTGACTGAGGGGTTCCAAAACCCTATCCCCCGCTGCGCGGGTACTTCCCCTACAAGGGGAAGCAAGGGGACTCCGTTCAGGCCGCCCCGCGTCATTCCAAATATGTCCCCCACCATAATTTTTAATTTTAAATTTTTAATTCAAAAAAAGGGCTTCGCGCCCCCGTTTGAAATCAATACAATTTTGTGCCGCTCTCGTCCTCTAATCCCAAAAAGTAATCTGCCGATATTTTAAAAATCATCACGATCTGCCTGAGCGTTTCGTAAGGCGGTTCGGCGACGTCCTTTTCCCATGCCGAAACTGTTGTGTTCCTTACGCGGAGTATTTGGGCAAGTTGAACCTGCGTCATCCCCTTTTCGTTGCGCAGTTCCTTGAGTTTTTCTCCGAACGTTTTCATGATATCAATTATTTCAAATTCTTTGGAATTTTAGTTGACTTTCCAAGGAATATGGAATATTATTTTTGTATGGCAAACGAAAGATTATATCAAAAAATTAAATTATATGCCGAATTGCACGGCAGAACGGTGAGTTCCGTCATCAATGACCTGCAAATGCCAACCGTTCATTCTGACGCTGAGCGTAGTCGAAGGGGAAGAATCCCATTGAACCAACGGACTTCCGTGCGTTTCACGGGATCCTTCGCTGCGCTCAGGATGAGCGCAGCGCACCATGGCACAATTCAAAATTGCTTCCCGTCAACTGATACCATAAAACTCCTTGCATTTTCCTCTTCTCTATGATAAAATATGGGGGAAAAGATTTTGGAGAAAGGTATGAAACATTATCGCGTTGGAATCATCGGCGCAACGGGCATGGTCGGGCAGAGGTTTGTAAGGCTGCTCGAACATCATCCGTGGTTCACCCCCGTATCTCTGCTCGCGAGCTCCCGTTCCGCGGGAAAGACGTATGCCGAGGCCGTTGCGGACAAATGGGCGTTCGACGTCCCCGTTCCCGCCTATGCAAGGGACATGATCGTGCTTGACGCCGCCGTCCCCTCCGCTCTTGCGGGAAAGGTGGACTTTGTTTTCTGCGCCGTCAACATGAAAAAAGAGGAGATCCGTGCGCTCGAGGAGGCCTATGCGAAGTGCGAGATCCCTGTCGTTTCCAACAATTCCGCCCACCGCTTCACGCCCGACGTGCCCATGGTGATCCCCGAGATCAACCCCGAGCATCTCTCGGTCATCCCCTCTCAGCGCAAACGGCTGGGCGCCAAGCGCGGCTTTATCGCCGTGAAGAGCAACTGCTCCCTGCAATCGTACATTCCCCTCCTGCACCCTCTCCTGCCCTTCGGCATTACGGAGGCGGCTGTCTGCACCTATCAGGCCGTTTCGGGCGCGGGAAAGACCTTTCAGACGATGCCCGAGATCCTCGACAATGTGATCCCCTACATCGGCGGCGAGGAGGAAAAGAGCGAGCAGGAACCCATGAAAATCTGGGGGACCGTGAAAGGGGGGAAGATTCTGCCAGCAACGGAGCCCCGCATCTCGGCACAGTGCCTGCGCGTTCCCGTTTCCGACGGACATACGGCGGCGGTGTTCGTTTCATTCAAAAACAGACCGACGCGGGAAGAGATCCTCTCCGCGTGGAAAAATTTTGAGGGGGAACCGCAACGGCTTGCCCTCCCCTCTGCGCCCAAACATTTTTTGCACTATCTTGAGGAAAACGACCGTCCCCAGCCCAAGCTCGACCGCATGACGGAGAACGGCATGGCGGTCACGGCGGGTCGGCTCCGCGAGGACGCCCTCTTCGATTACAAATTCATCGGCCTCTCGCACAATACCCTGCGCGGGGCGGCGGGCGGCGCGGTGTTGCTTGCCGAGCTCCTTGCGGCCAAGGGCTACTTTGACTGACAGGGCAGGGCGAAACATAGAATAAGGTAAGGTGAAACAATGACAGGATTTTTGAAGGGCGTTGCGACGGCCCTCATCACGCCGTTCACGGGCGACGGGGTGAACTTTGAAACATTGGAAAAACTTCTTGCCTATCAGGAGGAAGGGGCGGATGCCGTCGTCATTCTCGGCACGACGGGCGAGCCCGCCACCATGACGCAGGAGGAGAAGGAAGAGGTCATCCGCTTCTCCCGTGCGCATGTGCACAGAATGAAACTTATCGTCGGCACGGGCGGAAACTGCACTGCAAATGCCGTATCCATGACAAAACTTGCCGAAAAATTGGGCGCGGACGGCGTCTTGGCCGTAACGCCCTACTACAATAAATGCACCCAAAGGGGCCTTGTTGAGTACTATAAAGCGGTCTGCGGCGGGACTTCCCTCCCCGTCATCGCCTACAACGTCCCCGGGCGGACGGGGATGAACATTCTCCCCTCCACCATGGCGGAGATCGCCGAGATCCCCAACATGGCGGGCATCAAGGAGGCGAGCGGGAACATGTCGCAGGTCATGGAAACGGCGAGCCTCATCCGCGGCAAGTGCGACCTCTACTCCGGCGAGGATGCGCTCAACCTGCCCATTTTGGCGGCGGGTGGCGCGGCGGTCATCTCCGTCCTCGCCAATCTTGTCCCGAAGGACATGAAGATTCTGACGGAATGCGTTGCAAACGGCGATTTGAGGGCCGCAAACAGGCTCTCCGACGCCCTCCTGCCCCTCACAAAGGCATGTTTCTCAGAGGTCAACCCCATTCCCGTCAAGGCGGCGATGGCGCTCCTCGGCTTCGACGTCGGCGTTCCCCGCGCTCCCCTGACGGAGATCGAACCGCAGGATCTTGAACTTTTGAGATCTGCCATGAAAGATTACGGTATGGAGATACGCGCATGAGGATCGTTCTTTTCGGCTGTTGCGGCAAAATGGGGAAATTCGTCACCGAGCTTGCGGCGGAGCAGGGCCACGAAATCGTCTGCGGCGTCGATCTTTCCCCCTCCCCCATGCCCTATCCCGTCTGCATGGACCCCGCCGAGGTCAACGGGCAGGCGGACGTTGTCATCGACTTTTCCTCCCCCTCCCGCCTCGAAGCGAGATTGAAGTTCTGCGAGGAGAATCATCTCCCCATCGTCCTCGCCACGACGGGCTATTCGGAGGAAGATACTGCGCTCATACAGGGCTATAGCGGCAGGGTCGCGATTTTTCAGACGGGAAACCTCTCCCTCGGCGTCAACCTCCTGCAGATCTTGGTGAAGCGGGCGGCAGAAGTCCTCGGCGAGGATTTCGACGTGGAGATCGTCGAACGGCACCACAACCAAAAGAAGGACGCCCCCTCGGGCACTGCCCTCATGCTTGCGGAGAGCGTGAAAGCGGGCCTTTCCGAGGAAAAAGAAACGGTCTACGGCCGTCACGGCAACGTGGGCGCACGGAAGAAGAGCGAGATCGGCATTCACGCGGTGCGCGGCGGGAATATCGTCGGCGAGCATGAGGTCATGTTTGCGGGCGAAGATGAAATTTTGACGCTCTCCCATTCGGCGCGGAGCAGAAAGATCTTTGCCGCGGGGGCTCTCAAAGCGGCGGCTTGGGTCATCGGGAAGGGCGCGGGGCTCTATTCCATGGACGATCTCTTAAAAGACCTTCTGTAATTTTCCGAAAAATTTCTTTTTTGCTTTGAATATCGCTTGACTTATTCCGCACTTTTGAATATACTTAGAAAGTGCCTACGACGTAAGGCACAAGCGAAGGCGTCCGCGCAGGCGGGCAGCATGCTGGTGTAGCTCAGCAGGTAGAGCGCATCCTTGGTAAGGATGAGGTCGGCGGTCCGAGTCCGCTCATCAGCTCCATAAAAGAAGTATGAAAATGATACAAAGTATCGGCTTCATACTTCTTTTTTATTGCCTTTTCGGTTACTTGCCGCGCGCAGGCGGACGAGGACAAAATTGACGGGGCGTTTTCTATTCGATGTGGGCGGAAATTTCGGTACAAATTCGATTAGCCGTCTGAATGGACAGTTGATTTCTTCACATTTGGGTGGTATAATGTTCAGTGTCGAGTGGGTGACTGTTCGACAAGTCTGGATTTGTAAGGAGATCCCCATGAAAATATTCTGCGTATGGGAGCACAACGG
>CANQUY010000045.1 GCA_947627125.1 uncultured Clostridia bacterium | reverse complement strand
TCTTCACCGATGTGCTCGGCGTCATGCCGGGGACTTCGGCTTCGGCCCGTTCTGCGGAGAGATACGGCGAATATATCCTCTCGCAATACGATATCCTCGCGGCGGATCGGGAGTTTGAAGGGCTCGGAGATGAAAACCACGGGAAAGGGACTCCCCATTTCCCGCAGAACGTGCACGAGGCGGTCCTCGTCGTCGGCGACAACAACGACTCCACCGACCTCACGCTCGCCCAGCTCGGCTTTCTTCCCGAAACGGATTTCATGGCCCTCTTCAACATGGGCGAAGAGGACTACACGGGCGACAAGGCTCCCATGGAGATCGACTTTGAAGATATCTTCAGCAAGGAGTACACGCTCTACTACAACGACGCCGTGTATACAAAAGATGACAACGCTTTCACAACGCCGTTCACCTACAGCGACGAGAAAGACGACCTCTCCGTCACCGACGAGGAGGGGATTTCCGTCAGGATCTCGGCAGTTCTCCGCCTCAAGGAGGGCAGGACGTACGGCTGCCTGACGCAGGGGATCAACTTCACCGAAGAAACCGTCGCGCAGTACATGGAGCACAACAAGACGTCCGAGATCGTCGAATGGATGACGGCGGAAACGGGCGGCGCAAGGATGGAGATCCCCGCAGGCATGGAGATCCCCAAGGAATTTCAGAAATATATCACGGATAATTATATCTATCTGTCCCCGTCCATTCATCTCAACGACAACTACTCCGCTTTCCCCTATATGGGGCTCACGCTGAACGTCACCATTTCGCAGGAAAAAGTCCTGCGTGCGCTCGGCGGGGACGATTCCCCCAACGGCATCTATATCTATCCCACCGATTTCGACGCAAAGGAAAACGTTTTGAACTACCTCGACGCATGGAATACCATGGAGGGGAGGGAAGAGGTCGATAAGATCACCTATACCGACCGCGTGGGGCTCCTCATGGGCATGATGCAGACCATGCTCGACGTCATCACCTATGTGCTTGTGGCGTTCACGTCCATTTCGCTCGTCGTGAGCTCGGTCATGATCGGGATCATCACCTATGTTTCCGTCGTCGAACGCGTCAAGGAGATCGGTGTTCTCCGCTCTCTCGGCGCAAGGAAGATGGATATCAGGAACCTCTTCAATGCGGAAACCTTCATCATCGGGCTCGCCGCGGGGCTCATCGGCGTCGGCGTCACCTATATTCTCTCGGCCGTCATCGATCTCATCATCTTCTCCCTCTCGGGGATCGCGGGCATTGCGTCCCTTCCGCCGCTCACGGCATTCATCATGGTGTGCGTCAGCGTCGCGCTCACGCTCATTTCGGGACTCATTCCCGCACAGGCGGCGGCCAAAAAGGATCCCGTCATTGCCCTCAGAACCGAATAAAATCTCTGCATGCGGGGCATACTCAGTAAGACGAAAATGCTTGCGAGGTGCCTATGTCAAAAAAGAAGAAGATACCAAGGCTTACGGACGAAGAGTACGAACAATATCTGAAAAATTTATTGAAGAAATAGCCGAAAACCGTCACATATGTGACGGTTTTTTGAATGTCTTGGCCCCGACGGAAGCCGCCCCGTGCGTGCGGCGTCATGCTGAGAACGGGAGTACGACGCAGTCTACGGGAGTTGTATCGAAGCATCTCGCCGCATGATGTTCGTATACGCCCCGCGAGATTCTTCGGGTCAAGTTGTCTGACTTCGTTGTTTCTCCGTTTCTCAGAATGACGCGGGGCACAGCACATTCGTCCGAAAACGCCCCGCGAGATTCTTCGGGTCAAGTCGTCTGACTTCGTTGTTTCTCCGTTTCTCAGAATGACGCGGGGCAGTGCACATTCGTCCGAAAACGCCCCGCGAGATTCTTCGGGTTAGTTCTCTTTGACTTCGTTCAACGTCCGTTTCTCAGAATGACGCGGGGCGGGTCAAGTCCCGTCCTCTCATCCTACTATCGTTGCCCAGAATGAGCGCGGGGGATATTCCCCATACTGTTTTCATGGGGCTCATTGCAGGGGCGAAAAAAGCATATAAAACGCTCACATATCATAGATATTCCACCGTCGCGGGGACGCTCGTGTTCTTCCTCATTCTCTCCCTCGTGCCCTTTCTCTTTTGGCTCACCCTCCTCTTCGGCAGCTCCCTTCTGGAGGTCCCCCTCGAGAACAGCGGCCTCTTCGATTGGGCGGAGGAACTCCTCGTGCTCCTCAGGGAGAACGCCGCCTATGCGGGCGGAGGGGTGAGCCTCGTCTTTCTCGCGACTACGCTCTGGTCGAGCTCCGCCTTTTTCTATCATCTCAGAAAGAGCGGGGAGATCCTCTATGACACCCGCCGCACAAAGAACGGCTGGAAGGTGAGAATTTCGGCGATCTTGCTGACTTTCGCCGTCCTGCTCTTCTTTGCCCTTGCGGGGACACTGCTCTTTGCGGCGAGCATTCTCTCCCGCTTCCTTCCCCCGTGGATCTCCTATCCCGCCTTCTACGCGCTCCTGCTCGCCTTGGGATTTTTCGGCGCGTGGATCCTGAACGGCTACATCTGCCCCTACAAGATCAGGCCCTCCGAAACTGCCCTCGGGAGCTTTTTGACCGCGCTTGCGTGGCTGATTGCCTCGGGCGCGTTCTCCGTCTATCTGCATTTCGGCAACAAGGAAAAATTATATGGCGCGCTCGCGTTTTTGTTTATCTTTCTCCTTTGGCTGTATTGGATGATGCTCTGCTTCGTCGCGGGGGCGATTTTGAACCGTGTACGGTCCGCACAGGGGAAAACGGAAGAGAAGAAATTGTGATATCGGGGGAAATTTCTTTCTCCGTCCATGAAAATTTCCCCAAAAAGCATTTACATTTGAGCCTTTTTGGTGTAAAATAGAACATGAAGCAGTATTTGAAATTTCCGCGAAATCTTGTGAGGGAACCATGGACGATAGATTAGACGAAAAATACTCCCGCATTCTCGAGGGAATGTTCCGCGGGATCACGGCGAAGATCAAGGAAGCGCAGGCTTCCATGGAAAAGGAGTTCCGCTACGGCGTTTCCCAGCAGGGATTTTCGCATGACGCTCTCTCCAATGAGATGAAGGAGGAGGCCGCAAAGCTCCTCACCGAGGTCAAGTATCTCGCCCAACAGAATATCGACATTTACGACTATTCCCGCAAGGAGCACGCCGCCATGCAGGAGAGCTTGCTGCGTGCGATGGACGAGCGCAACGCCCTGCTCTTAAAGGCGATCGACGAGAAGCTCGCCTCGTCCGTTCCCGTGCCCGCCGAGGTCGATTACGATCTCCTCGCCGAGAAGGTCGCCGCGATCCTGAGGCAAGAGCCTATAGAGGCGGAAGTTCCCGAAGAGCACGCGGCGGTTTTGCCGGAGGAGGAGCTTGTTCCCGAGGCCACGGGGGCCGAAGCGGCGGAACCTGCGGAATCCGAAACTTCGGAGCTTGCGGAGATTTTGGACGAGAACACGGCGGAGGAAGAAACGGCGGCGGCAGACGCTTCCGCAACCGAAACGCCCGCGGACTTCGACGACAGCGGATTCATGTACGACATCCTCGCGGAGAAGATCGCCTCCATTCTGCCCGAACCCGACTACGATATCATTGCCGACAAGGTCGCGGCATCCCTGCCCGACTTTGACGCGGACCTCATTGCACAGAAGGTCGCGGAGGCCATTCATACCGATCCCGAAGCGCTTGCGGGGGAACTTGCCGAGGCGATCCCGCCCGTCGATTACGAACTCATCAGCGAGAAAGTCGCGGGTTCTCTTGCGGAGCGTGCGGTCGGAGAGGATACGGCAGGAGCGATCGCCCGCCGCGTTGCGGAACTTCTGAAGGGGGAAGAAATCGGCTTGGACCGTGCCGCCATGGAGGCGGCTCCCGCAGATACGGCGGAGGAGCCTGTTTCCGAGGAACCCGTTGCGCCGCCCATGCCCGAACCCGAGCCCGTTGTCGAGCCCGAGCCCGAACCCCAGCCCGAACCTCAGCCCGAGCCCGTTGTTGAGCCCGAGCCCGTCGTTGAGCCCGAGCCCGAACCTCAGCCCGGACCTCAGCCCGAGCCCGTCGTGGAACCTCAGCCTCAGCCCGTGACGGAGCCGATCCCCGTTGCGCCCCAGCCCGTTCCCATGGCGGGGTATATGCCCGTCGTTCCGCCCATGCCGCAGGCCGTTCCCTTCTACGTCCCCGTGCCTGTTCCCATGCCCGCGCCTGTCGTGCAGTCTGCGCCCATCGTACAGCCCGAGCCTGCGCCCGAGCCCTTGCCCGAAGAACCGCAGGGCGTCGAGGTCGCCGAGACCGTGCCCGAGCCCGTTGCTCCCATTGTGCCCGAGCCCGAGGACGAGAGCAAGACGGTGCGCTACAAGCGGAGCTTCGTCGCAAAGATCATCGGCAGCGAAGAGGACGTCAAGACTTACTATTCCGACCTCAAGAACGCCATCCTCTCCTACGGGAAGGTGCGTTCGCAGATCAACTGGACCAACGACAGATTCTTTATCGGGAACGATTCCGTCATCAAGATCGGTGTGAGGGGGAGGACGCTCGTCGTCTATCTCGCTCTCGATCCCAAGGAATTCCCCGAAACGGTCTATCACCAAAAATTCGCGGGGGACACCAAGATGTACGAGATGACCCCCATGATGGTGAAGGTCAAGACCAAGGCGGCGGTCAAAAAGACGATTCGCCTCATCGACCTCTGTATGGAGCGCAACGGCGCCGTCAAGGAGGAGAGGGAACCCGTGGACTACGCCGCACAGTATTTCTTCCGCACGGATGAGGAACTGCTCGCGGAGGGACTTATCAAGACGGCGATCGTCGATAAATCGGACATGGATTTTTAAATCTGTAGATTACACGAGAGAGCTGCAAAAAACGGCTCTCTTTTTCATCAAGGAGATATCATTTGAAAAGCAAGAACAAAAATAACAGAACAAGCGACGCCATTGAGCTCGCAATTTTGAACGGCCTCGAATCTTACAGCCGCGAACAGGAGAAAAAACAGCAGCACACGGGGGAGCTCCGCACTTCGGAGGCTATGGCCGAGGCGGGCTATCACCCGCAGAAAAAGTCCCGCGCAAAGGGAAAGGGGACGCGGATCGACTTGCAGAAATCGTCCGATCCCTCCAAACTCCCCGCGCAGAAAGCCTCCCCGCAGAAAAAGAGGCAGGGGGAAAACGCAAAGGGGCAGCCACCCGTTTCCGCAACTGAGAAAAAGGCGGAGAAGAAGCCGAGAAAGAGGCCGCTCAAGATCCTCTTCTTCGGCGGCGTCGGCGAGATCGGCAAGAACATGACCGCCCTCGAATACGGGAGCGATATCATTGTCATCGACGCGGGCATCATCTTCCCCACGGAGGAGATGCCGGGCATCGACCTCGTATTCCCCGATATTTCTTACCTCATCAAGAACAGACAAAAGATCAAGGGGCTCTTTCTGACGCACGGCCACGAGGATCACATCGGCGGCGTTCCCTATTTTTTGAAGGACCTGCCCGACGTCCCCGTGTACGGTACCAAGCTCACCCTTGCCCTTGTCGATAACAAGCTCCGCGAACACCGATTGAACAACGTCAAGGAGATCGTCATCTCCGCAGGGGAAAAGGTGAAGGCGGGGACGTTCAGCGTGAACTTCGTCAACGTCAACCACTCCATTGCGGGTGCGCTCGCGCTCGCCGTCGAAACCCCCTACGGCATCGTATTCCACAGCGGCGACTTCAAGATCGACCTCACGCCCGTATCGGGGAAGCCCGTCGATCTTGCCGAGATCGCCGAATACGGCAAGAGGGGAGTGCTTCTCTATCTCGGCGAATCCACCAATATCGAGCGGCCGGGGTATACCATGAGCGAAAAGGTCGTCGGCACTACCCTCGAGCACCTCTTTGCCGAGAATGTCGACAGGCGCATCATCATTGCCACCTTTGCCTCCAATGTGCACAGGCTGCAACAGATCATCGACATTGCCGTGAAGTTCAGAAGAAAGGTCGCCCTCTCGGGGCGGAGCATGCTCTCCGTCGTCGAGGCGGCGGCCAAGATCGGCGAACTCACCATTCCCGAGGGCGTCCTCGTGGACGTCGAAAAGATCAAGAACTATTTCGACCGCGAGATCGTCATCGTTTCCACGGGGTCGCAGGGGGAACCCATGTCCGCCCTCACCCGCATGGCAGACGGCGAATTCAACAAGGTCACGATCGGGGAGAACGACACGATCATCATCTCCGCCAATCCCATTCCCGGGAACGAGAGAATGGTCTACCGCGTCATCAACAACCTCTACAAGCGGGGCGCGAACGTCGTCTATGAGAGCCTCGAGAAGATCCATGTTTCGGGCCACGCCTGCCAGGAGGAGCACAAGATCATCCATTCCCTCCTAAAGCCCAAGTTCTTCATTCCCATCCACGGGGAGTATCGGCACCTGAAGCGCCACGCCCTCCTCGCACAGGAGATGGGCATGGACGAGGGGCGCATCTTCATTCCCGAGATCGGTACCTCTGTCGAACTCACCGAGGATACGCTGAAACAGGGGGAGAGCTTCTCGGGCGGCTCCATTCTCATCGATGGCAACGGCTTTGAGGACCTCGAGAGCGGGGAAGCGCTCAAAGACCGTCTGCACATGTCCGCGGAGGGGCTGTTCATCATCGGGATCTGCCTCTCGGACGGGGCCGTCATCGGCGAGCCCCTCATCACGAGCAAGGGATTTGTGTTCACGGACGAAAAGAACTCCCTCCGCGAGCTCAAGGAAGTCGTCATGAAGGCGGTGAGGTCGGTCCCCTCGAGCGCAACGGCCTCCGACTACGAAAACGCTGTCCGCCGCGCCGTCCGCAACCATATCTTTAAGAAATCCAAGCAATCGCCCATGATCGTCCCGATCATACAGGAGATTTAAAAAAATTAAAAATTAAAAATGAAAAATTGAGGTATTATGCCCCCTCCCGAGGAGGGGGGGGGGTAGGGGGGTGGGCAACGACTGCATAGTGTCCACATACGCCCCGCGAGATTCTTCGGGTCAAGTCGTCGGACTTCGTTCTGCGTCCGTTTCTCAGAATGACGCGGGGGCTGAACGGAGTCCCACTTGCTTCCCCTATTAGGGGAAGTACCCGCGCAGCGGGGGATAGGGTTCAAACCCCTCAGTCACTGCAAGGACAGCCGTGACAGCTCCCCTACAAGGGGAGCCAAGGGTCCGTCCTCGCCCGAACGTAATGCCCCCTCCTTGGGGAGGGGGTAGGGGCGGGGAAAAATCATGCATAAGGAGAATGTCATGAGAAAGCGGAATTTGTTTGTCTACATTGGATTTTCGGTCGCCGCGGCGCTGCTGATCGCCGGTACGGTATTGGGATTCCTCTTCGATGAGTACTACTACTTGGGCATTATCGGCGCGGTCGCGCTGGCCGCAGACGTCATCGCCCTTGCCACCGTCATCACACGGGACAATCTCAACATCAAGTGCGGCAAGCTGTGCGATGAAAAGCGGTATGCCGAGGAAAAGGCCCTCATCGAAAAAAAGATGAAGAGCCCCTTCTTCTTCCTCGTCCGCACGGTCGCGCTCCTGCGCTATGTGCGCGTCAATATGGCCCTCGACGACCTTCCTACGGCCAAGCGGTATATCGATACCCTCCGTCACGGCGGCGGCCTCGGCTGGAAGTACATGACGGCCTACTTCTACATTCTCATCAAACTCGACGAGGGGGATATCGCCACCGCCCGCACCGAATACGAGGAGTTCCGCACGCAGTGTGCCCATGCGGAGATCTATCGGGAGCAGATCGAAGTCCTCAGGGCAATTTTCCACCGCCTGTTCAAGACGAACAACACGGAGCCGTTGCCCGCGGCGGCGGTGAATTCTCCCTTCCCCATCGTCAATCGGGTACTCGGGCGCACCTATGAGGCGCGGGCGGCGGAGTTTGCCGCAACATGGGGCGAGGGATGAACATAGAACTTTCCGCCCTCAGAGAGGAGGCGAAGAAGGGGCGCGATCCCACCTGCGCGGACGAAACGCTTTCGTACATCCTTGCGCTTGCGGAACGCATACAGGCGAAACATTTTTTGGAGATCGGCGCGGCGGAGGGACTCACTTCCATCGCGCTGCTTCTTTCGGGTGCGGAGCATGTCACGGCCATCGAAAAGGACCCCGTTCGCGTCAGACGTGCGCGGGAGAATTTTTCCCGCTTCGGCGTTTCGGAACGCGTCACGCTCTATGAAGGGGACGCGGGAGAGATCTTGCCGCTCCTCAGCGGGGAATACGACCTCATCTTTTTGGACGGCCCCAAGGTGCAGTACATAAGATATCTTCCCGACTGCAAACGGCTCTTGAGAAGGGGCGGATATCTCCTCTCGGATGACGTTCTGCTCTACGGCTGGGTGCGCGGGGAACCGCCGAAAAAGCGAAAAATGCTCGTTGAGCACATTCGCGAATATCTCAATCTCTTGCAGTCCGACCCCGACTTTCAGACGGAAATTACAGAACTCGGCGAAGGCCTCGCCGTATCGAAGAAAGTATAGAGTGACCTGCCCCCCATCAGTCACGCCAAGGGCGGTGTGACAGCCTCCCCCCGGAGGGGGTAGGCTCTTCATGCCCCCTCCACCACAACCCATTCACACAAACAACTATGAAACCCGAACTTTTGGCCCCTGCGGGCAACCTCACAAAACTCAAACTCGCATTTTACTACGGCGCAGACGCGGTCTACCTCGGCGGCAAGTCCTTCTCTCTGCGCACTTTTGCCGATAATTTTACCGACGAAGAGCTCGCCGAGGGCATTGCCTATGCCCACGCGCGGGACAAAAAGGTGTACGTCGCCGCGAATATCTTCGCCCGCAATGCCGATTTTCCCCGCCTCGAGGCCCATCTCCGCCTGCTCGAGGAGTTGAAAGCGGACGCCGCGCTCATCTCCGATCCGGGCGTCTTTGCCCTCGCAAGAAGGGTCGCGCCGACCCTACCCGTTCACATCTCCACGCAGGCGAACACGCTGAACGCCGAGGCCGCCCGCTTCTGGCAGAGCCTTGGGGCGAGCCGAATCGTCCTCGCGCGGGAGCTCTCTCTAAAGGAGATTTCCGAGATCCACGCCGCCTGCCCCGATTTGGAGCTCGAGGCGTTCGTCCACGGCGCAATGTGCATCTCCTACAGCGGCAGATGCTATCTCTCCGACTACATGGACGGCCGCCCCGCCAACCGGCCTCGGACGACTTCTATGACGTCGAAGAGGACGGGAAATTGTCATATGTCATGAACAGTAAGGACCTCAACATGAGCGGGCTCCTAAAGGAACTTGCGGTGGCGGGAGTGTGCTCTTTCAAGATCGAGGGGCGCATGAAGGGGGAGTTCTACCTCGCGTCCGTCGTCAATGCCTACCGCAGGATCCTCGACATGGGGTGGTCAAAATCGCTCTCGGAGGAGCTTCTCGCCTGCCCGCACAGGCCGTATATCACCTCTGAAGAGCTCAACAACGGAGTCATGCCGCAGGCTACGGACAGCTCCCAGACGGGCGGGAAATATGATTTCATCGGCATCGTTGCGGACATGGTAGGGGGAAAACCCGTTGTGGAGATGCGCACTCGATTTTTTGAGGGAGATGAACTTGAGATCTTATCCCCGACGGAGAGCTTCAAAGAGAAGTTTTGCGTGAAGAATCTATGCGGCCCCGACGGTCTGCCCTGCCTTGACGCCAAACTCGTGCAGGCCATGTATACCTTCGATTGTCCATTTTCCTTACATAAGGGGGACATTTTGAGAAGGCCCCGCTAACGGTCCTTTTCTGTTGTCTGCGTGTACGTGCCGCCGCGTCATTCTGAGAAGGGGGGCAGCACGAGAGGACGGGACTTGACCCGAAGAATCTCGCGGCGAAAGTCCGTAAAGCATGCGGCGAGATGAGTACGGCTCTTATGGACTGCGTTTTCCTCTCGTTCTCAGCATGACGCCGCTTGTGCTTTCCCTAAACGGTGAATTTGTTTTCTCAAACAAATCCGCCGTCTTTTTTTCATATAATGTAGTATGTTTCAGAGAAGTCATTTGCGCCTCAAAGAGATGCTCATCTCCGCGTTTGCATTTCTCGCGTGTGTTGCCGTATTTATTGTTTTGGTCGTCTATGCGGGCCGTGCGCGGACGGACGTTGCGCTCGATCTCGAATACTACTTTCTCGTGCGGAACTGCAGCGACAGCACTTCGGCCGCCGTCGTGGGCGAGGTCTATTCGTCGGGCGGAGCGGGCTATCTCGACGGCGACAGCGTCATTCTTGCCTGTTACTATACAAAGGCGGACGCGCGGCGGGTGTGTTCCCTCATGGAGCAGAAGGGGGAAGCCGTCTATGTTTCCGTCCGCTCTTTAAAGAGCATCACCCTCCGCGGAAGGGATGCCGCCTATGGCGACGAGGTCGAGCAAAATGTAAAAACGGCCGCGAGCGTCGCCCGTCTTTTATATGACACCGCCAACGGCCTCGAAACGGGAAAACTCTCCCAATCCTCCGCCAAGACCAATTTAAAGGGAGCGGCGGACGCCCTCAACGGGCTGATCTCCTGCAATGACGACAGCTTTTTCGACGCATGGAACCGCAAACTCTATGCGGCCGCGGCGGCGATCGGGGAAAAGACGGGGGAGATCCTGTTCTCCAAGGACGTGCGGTATTTGCAGGTTTCCCTCTGCTGTGCCCTGCTCGGGCTCGAAACTTGCTTTTGAGATTGGAAAAAGTCGTCAAAACTTAGCCCATGGACTGCCTCTTTCTCTATAATCCGAACAGCGGAAAGGGGAAGCTCGAGAAAAAGCTCCCCCTCATCCGAAAAAAATTGTCAAAAAAATACGCCTCCGTGGAGATCGTCAAGACGGAGAGCGTCGATGATCTCAAAGAGAGGGTGAAAAACGCTGCCTGCGACGTCGTCTTTGCGGGAGGGGACGGCACATTTCACGCCGTATTGCAGGCGGCGGAGGGCAAGACGCTCGGGTATCTCCCCGCGGGGACGGTGAACGACGTCGCCCGTTCCCTCCGTATCCCGCGGAATATCGGACGCGCACTCGACGTCATCGTCAAGGGCCGCGCGGCTGAACTCGACTGCATGAGAACGGGGGAGAGCTATTCCGCCTATGTCGCCGCCGCGGGAGCTTTCACCGAAACGACCTATCGCACGCCGCAGGCGCAGAAAAAATTGCTGGGCCCGCTTGCCTATGCCCTGCACGGCCTCCTCAACGGCCTGCCGCTCAGAGTTTTCCCCGTCAAAATCGTCTGCGACGGACGTGAGATCAACGAAAACGCCGTGCTCATTCTTGTGTTGAACGGCAGATCCGTGGCGGGATTCCCCGTCAATAAGGGGGCGAGCATGCGGGACGGGAAACTCGAACTCGCCCTCATCCGTCAGGTCCGCCGTCCGAATCTTTTGAAAAGGGCAGGAGCTCTCTTTTCGCTCGGAGCGGTCTTTCTCTTCGGCGTCCGCATCAAAAAGAGGGATATCCTGTTTTTGCAGGGGAAACAAATCGGGATCGAAACGGAGGAAAACCTCGTCTGGGACCTCGACGGCGAGGAGGGCCCCCGCGGAAACATCCGCATCTCCCTTGCCGAAAAGCGGTTCAAACTCTATGTCCCGAATGAATAAATTTCACACAATATATTGAAAAATGACACTTTTCGACAATTTTGTTCAAAAATAGAGGAATTTTGTAAAAAATTTCACCGATTTATGTACAAAAATGACTTTACAAATCTGAAAATGTGTTTTATAATTCGATTACACTCTAAAAAAAGTGAAAAAAGAGAGGTCGATATATGAAACGCATTTTGATTCTTGAAAGCAATGAAACGTTTGCAAATGAACTGAAGGAATACTTCAACGGGAAGAAAGAGTTTGAAGTTTGCGGCGTGACGAAGGACGGCGCGGAGGGATTGAAGCTCCTCGATTCCCAATCTCCCGCCGTGACGATCTTGAGCCTGTTCCTGCAGAATGCCGACGGCTTCACCGTGCTGGAGGAGGCCAAACGCCTCGGCAAAAAGACGGATTTTATCGTGCTCGGGAACTTTTCCGACGATAAGATCATCAACCGCGTCATCTCCCTCGGCGCACGGTATTACTTCATGAAACCCGTTTCCGCAGGGCTCGTGGGCGACAGGGTGATCGAACTCTGCGCGGACGCCATGTCCCCCAAGGGGACGTTCGAGCGGAAAAGGGCGGGTTCGCTCGAGGAGAGGATCTCGAATATCTTCATCTCCATCGGCATTCCGCCCCATATCAAGGGGTATAAGTACCTGCGCGAGGGGATCAAGATGGCGGTGGAGGACCCTACGATCATCAACAACGTGACGAAGGGGCTCTATCCCATCATCGGGCAAAAGTTTGAAACGAGCGCGAGCAAGGTGGAGCGGGCCATCCGCCACGCCATCGAGGTGGCATGGAACAGGGGACGGGTGGAGGCCATCAACGCCATCTTCGG
>CANQUY010000044.1 GCA_947627125.1 uncultured Clostridia bacterium | reverse complement strand
TCAACTTATTTCCGCTCTTTGTTGAGTACGTCTAAGATAGCGCGCACAGCACAAAGTGTACGTTTGGAATTTATTGCTAAACTATACGAAATCCTTATTGATTATGTAGATTTCCCTAATAGGGATCTCCCCAATATTACGTTTAACGGTCAGGACGGCGGCAATGATGTCAGCGAGACAGAGGAAATCGAATCAATTGCTACACAGTGTCGTAAAGTTTGGGGGTTAAGAAGCGAGCCCATTTCTGACTTGCAAAAATTGATTGAATCAAAGGGAATAATCGTTACTTCTCTCGATACGAAAGAAAATGAAATCGACGCATTCAGCCAAAGAATAATTATAGATAATTTTTCTGTTTATATCGTCGTACTCAACTCGAGTAAAAATTATGTCCGTGCGAGATTTGATCTCGCTCATGAATTAGGACATATATTATTGCATCCATGGAGTGAAAATATCGAAGAACTGTCCAAACAGGAATTTAAAGAAAGAGAATCCCAAGCAAATAAATTCGCGGGTGCTTTTTTATTGCCTAAAGACTCGTTTGGCAAGGACATAATTCATTACCCCACCAAATTGGATTATTACGTTCATCTAAAAAGCAAATGGAATGTTTCGATACAGGCTATGATATATAGGACCCATCAACTCGGGATCATCAATACCTCACAATATCAATATTTGATGAGGCAAATTTCTAAACGAGGGTGGCGTTTCAATGAACCGGGAGATAAACCATACACAATGGGTAAAACCCTTCTTCAAGAGGCTGTTGAATTGCTTTTTTCGGAAAATGTACTGTCACCCTCAATGCTAATGTTCACCTTGCGGAAAAAAGGATTATGTTTAGGGCATGAGGATGTTGAAGACCTGTTAGCGTTAGAACGAGATTCTTTAAATGTCAACACTCCTTCTGCACGGCTTATCAAACTTAAATAGGAAGATTTATATGAAAGCAGTAATATACGCGAGATTTTCGTCGGAAAAACAAAACGAAGCGAGTATCGAAGGTCAGCTCCGCGAGTGCTTGGAATATGCCCAATTCAACGAGATTGAGGTCATCGGGAATTACATAGACAGGGCGCAGTCCGCAAAGACAGACCACCGTCCCGAATTTCAGCACATGATCAAGGACAGCTATAAGAATATGTTCAACACCGTCCTTGTGTGGAAGTTGGATCGTTTTGCCCGCAATCGCTATGACAGCGCGTATTACAAAAATATCCTCAAAAAGAACGGCGTGCGCGTTATCTCGATCAAAGAAAGTATCTCGCAAGGCGCAGACGGCATCTTGCTTGAGGCGATCTTGGAAGGCTATGCTGAATACTATTCAGCCGAACTTTCGGAAAAGGTCAAGCGCGGGATGACCGAGAACGCCTTAAAAGCAAAGAGCAACGGTGTGCATCCGCCGTTCGGCTATTATGTGGATGACACCGACCATTATCAAATCGACGAAACGATCGCACCATTCCCCTGCTCGTGTTTATATACGTCCGCCGCGTCGACCGACAGTATCCGTTACCCTCTGCGCATGGGAATAGAATAACACAAAACAAGCGAAAAAGCAAACCCACGCTATATGAAAAGACAACGGAAAATACATTAGCTCTGTATTAGCGCTATAGAAAAAACGGGCAAGAAGTTTCTTGTCCGCTTTTCTGTTACTCATTGTTGCTGAAATGACCGATCCATTCGTTATTAGCCGTTGTAGTAAGGCATTAAGCATTTGACTTTGCATCTTTCACAGCTACTCGGTTCACAACCCGCATTTTTCGCACTCATGTTTGCCACTCTCGTTTCAAACTCAAAAAATTTGAGTACGGGCTTTTGGTATGCCATGTTCCTACCTCCTATAATTTTTTTTATAATAATCTTTCAATTCTTCAATCGACAGATTATAAACGTAATAAAGGTACTTTAATTCTGCGACAATGCAATCTTTCGTTTTAACGATGATTTCATTTCCATATTCGCGTCTGCGTGTTTGGGGACACGATGTACAAAAGGCTTTATATCTACAACCGGAACATTTATATCCAAACGGGGCTTTTTCCTCTTTGAATTTTTCAAACCTTGCGCAGATATTGTTAAAATCTTCTTTTAATACATTTCCTCGTTCTCCGCACTCGACGCAAGGTCCCATTTCTCCAAGATAGTTTATATGTACGGCAAGATCGCCAATCGTACATCTATAAAGCATGCCATCTCTATAACTATCTTCATCAATGCCTTCAAGAAGTTCTTTCCCGCGCTTTTTTAACATGGAAGCATTAACCCCATATTTTATCTCGGTTATCACACCTTCAAGCGGATCGACTTCATATGTGCGAGGAGCATTCGTGCATTGTCTATCAACCACCAATTCGTAACTATACCTGAAATTTTCAGACGAATAAGCCGATGAAATTTCTTCCATGCGCTTCAATTGCTTGTAATTTTCATTCATCAAAATTCCCTTCAAAGCAAACCGTATTTTAGCAGCTTGCAATAGGCTAATTCCCCGAATAAAAAGATCATACCCATTTTTTACCCCGGTCAATTTCTCATATTCTTCGTTTGATGTTCCATATATGGAGATGTCGATCAACAGGGGAGGGTATTCGCGAAAGATGTCAATCCACTCGGAGGTAATCAATGTGCCATTTGTTAAGACTTCCATTAAAAATCCCTTTTTCTTAGCATAAAGGTATATGTCTTTGAAGTCTTTTCGCGTAAAGGGATCTCCACCTTAAAATGTTAAGAAAAGGATACTGTTATCATATAAAATATCAATAATTTTAATTATCTCTTCATATGACAACATGGGCGAAGAAGTTCTGTCGCTTCCCACATAGCAATGCACACACTTAAAATTGCATTTGGGCGTTATTTCAAACAATGCCGAAACTTTTTTTCGTTCATGGATCCAATTCTCATGTTGGTCATCCATTGTAAATTTTTCTATTTTATCTAAGATATCTTCAGCGTACATTTGTGACATACCCCATTTGAATCAACATTAAAATATAGTTTTCAATATCCGTTCTGATTTCGTTTTTGGGAACATTTGACACGTCAAAAAGCTTTGTGATTTTTTCTACTATATCGTCGATTTGAGCGGGTACTTCGAGAGATTCCCAAATAGTTTTGCCTACGTCATTTAACGTCGGAATAGAATGTCCGTCGCTGTTATAGTTGCATTTTATATCAATTAAATAGTATAAACCATGGATTTCTCTTAATATAACATCTTGTTTTCTGATAAACATATCCATAAGTTTCACCATTCATAACCGCAATCGCCGCACCATCGTATGCCAGATGCATCATCTCTGTATGTATTATAGCTTTTACAGCTCGGACATTGCAGTCCGATTTTTATATATTTACATTTTACGTGCAATTCTTTTTGAAATCGGAAAAACATTTTACATCTCCTTTATTTGACAAAAATAATTTTAACAAATGACCACAATGCTTTAAGGAATTGAAAAGCAAGCCAAAACGGAAACCAAATCGGAAATGTTAATATTCTGAAAATGTAATATCCAATACTTTTCTTTTGCCTGTTGTTGTTCTCGAACGATAAGTTATCTAATGCTTCTATTGCACTTTGATTTCCTTGTTCTGCCGACAGTGAGAAATATTTTTTTGCCATATCGAAATTCTGCTGAACTGCCTGACCGTTGTAATAACATACAGCCAAATGATATTGAGAATTTGCATTTCCTTGACCCGCAGATTTTGTCCACCATTTTACGGCTTCTTGATAATTTTGTTCAACACCTTGTCCTCTAGCATATTTTACGCCTAAATTCTCTTGCGCGGTATCATTACCTTGAAGAGCCGCTTTCCTGTACCAATATACTGCTTGCTTAAAATCTTTCGCTACGCCTCGTCCTTTATCGTAGAAAACACCCAAGTTATACTGCGCGTCTGCTAAACCTTGTTCTGCTGCTTTCTTACACCAAAATACAGCCTTCTCTAAATCTTGAGGGACACCTTCACCGTATAAGAATTTGTAACTTAAGAAATATTGTGAATCCGCATCGCCTTGTTCTGCGCCTAATTTATAATAATGGGCGGCTTTGTCGTAATTTTGAGGTGTTCCTTGACCTTTCTCATAGCAACGAGCCAAATTAAAAATTGCATTTACATATCCCTGTTCGGCAGATTTTGAATACCAATAAAAGGCTTTCTCATAATTCTGAGCCGTACCTTGTCCATTGGCGTAAAGAACTCCCAAATTAAACTGCGCTTCTGGGAGGCCCATAGTTGCAGCACTGGAAAACAGTGAAAACGCTTTTTCAAGATTTTTAGAAACCCCTTGCCCATTTACATAATTTACGCCGAGCATATAAATCGCTTCTGCAACGTTTAGCTCTGCGGCTTTCTGAAACCATTCTGTCGAAGCCGCATAATCGACAGGAATGCCAAAACCGTGTTGATAGAACTCCCCGACCATATAGATCGCTCTTGCATTCCCATTTTCTGCCGCTTTCTTGTACCAATCGAAACTCTGTGTATAGCTCTGTTGCACTCCATCGCCCGAAAGGTACATTTCCGCCAAAGTGAATTGTGCATCCGCGTCACCCTATTCTGCCCGAACCAACAACTCTTCAGCATTGTCCATCATAAAAAATCATCTCCTTTATAAATTTTTTTATTTTCATGCCTATTTTTTAATGACTAATTGCTTTGACAAATCTACAAACATAAGAGGTGGGCTTTTGTTCATCGATGAGCATAATCGGTGAACAAAAGCTTTGCTTTGTTCACCGATACAATTACTTTTTCTACAAATTCTGCCAAATTTCCAAAAATTTTTTACGATGTGCGTTAATTCGGTTGACTTATGTAATACTTTTGTAGTATGACATGTAGGAACAAGCGTTCATCAATTATGCTCATCGGTACACAGGAAAGACGGCCTAAAAAGTTGTCTTTTTTCTTTATAATAGCTTTCCCAAGCGGTTCATCATATCCTTCTTGTGTTCCATCACGGAATGCGCGTATCGATTCATGGTGATCGTGGGGGATTTGTGTCCGAGGATCTCCGAAAGCGTCTTGACATCCATTCCGCATTCTAAGGCGCGGGTGGCAAAGGAATGTCTGATTGCATGAAACCCTCGGTGCTTGATTTTCAGGCGTTTCAGTAGCAAATCGAAACTTCGTTGGTAAGACCGTACCGAAACGCCACTCCCGTTTGAGGAGATCACGAAGTCCGAGTCCCTGTTTCGTTCCATACTTTTCATTTGCGGAATAAGTTGTTTGGGTAGCGGTATTTCCCGCTTTGAACTTCGCGTTTTAGGGCTTTCTATGACCTTGACATAATTCCCGTCGATGTCTTTCCCGTCATGGCAGGACTTTGTGATCCGTATGATGCCTTTGCTCAAATCAATATCCGCCCAAGTGAGCGCAAGCAGCTCTCCGATCCGAAGCCCCGTATAGAAGCAAAGAAGTATGCCGTATAATTTTTTCTTTGGGCTGTCTTTGACCGCATTTTCTATGGCTTTTTGTTCTTCAAGCGTAAAGCAGGTAATTTCTTTTTCTTCTTTCGACGGACGCTTGATCTTATCCGCCACATAGTTTTGAGAGAGTCCTACATAGGTAGCTACCTTCAAAGAATTTTGCAGAATGTTTATGATAGAGCAGACGGTATTCGACGAAAGTCCCTTATGATTTTTCAGATTTCCGCAAGATAGCAGGTGGGTTACAAATCGCTGTAACACGTCAATGGTAAGCGCGTCTACTTCATATCCTCCCAAATACGGCTTAATGTGTAGCTGCGTGAGTTCAACGTATCTCAAATACGTTCTTTGCTTCGAGGTCGGCTTGACATAATTTTCAAGCCATTCTTCTAGCCATTCTTGATAGTGCATTTTATTCTCCTTGTATTTTAATTTTGGCGTATAATGCGCCCATATATATGGTACTTCAAATTTCTTTTTACGCATAATATGTAAATAGCCGCCCGACATTTTGTCAGGCGGCTTCATCGGAATTATAATTAAGTTTTCAGACGGTTTTTATATATAGATATAGAAAACAGCGGGGAATGTATTCCCCGCCGTTTCTTTGACCCGCCCAAAGGTGTATTCCGAAATTAAATTAAGATTTTTCTTGATTCCCTATGGAATACGCCCCGTTTGGGTGTGCGTCTTTTTGTGCCAATGGGTAGAAGGTGAAGCCATTGGGCGTCCGCGCGCATTCTATTTGGGTTTAAGCGCGGCATAAAAAAGATTGCCCTCTTTTCGGGACATGGGAACGAATATACTTCCGAACCGAGGGGGAGAAATGCAAAAACTTATAGAAGCGTCTGAAACGGGGGCGAAAGATATGACGGGAAGCCTCCTGAAGCGCAGTTCATGGGGCGTGCAAGAGAATGCGGATACGGAAGCGGCGACGCGCGGAAAATGTTTCAGGAAATGGTGCAAAACAGCGGGAAACTCGTGCCGAAATGTGCCCTTCTCGGGGATCTATTGCATTAAAAAATGGGAGAAAAACGATGAATTTGAAGGACGGATTATACCCCTTAGAAGTTGTTTACACGGAAAATGCCGATACCATGTCCGCGTTGGCGGCACAATTTTTAAAGCAGGGCAAAAAGTGTCTTTGTTTTTTGCGGGGGAAGCAGAAAGAGCTTTTCACACAAAAACTTCTATGTGCGCTCGCAGACGTCGCGTATGAAAAAACACAGGACGGAACCATCGACGAAGCAGAATGGGCACGGCTATTTGCCGCGGCGAATCGGCTCGTTACGGGCAACGTGCATATGGACAGTGACGCCGTGAGCGACGAGGAGATCTTGGTGAAGTGCAAGAATTCTCCCTCGTCGGATGCTGTTCTGATTTTGTTCCCTATCAAATAAAAATTTTTATGTTATACTACAAAAAAGGAGAAAAAATAATACAAATTCAAGAAACAGCCCGGCAACAACATTTGATTGAGCCGTGACGACAACATGGCCCGCCGAAGACACAAGCCGCGCATGGTCTGCGCCTTCGGCGGGTCCCGATCATAGGTGATCCACTACTCTATGTTTTATAAAATTGCCTTAAGTTTTTCCTTGAGAAGCTCTGTCCTTTTAAGAATGAATGATTCAAAATTCGTCATAGACAGATCCACATCGGGGATCAAGTGGCTCTCTAAAAATCCCCTTCTTGTGCTCTTATCCGTGCTTTCTTCCACCCAATCTTTAAGGTATTTCTTCCCCTTTGATTCATTCTCGTTTGCATCAAGCATTTGAAGATTTCTGATTGAATTATATACCTTGAACGGATACTTGGCTTTGATGCTATCGGGAAGCTCATCATACCTGTCTTCCGGATGCAAATGATCTTTATGAAAATCATTATTTTTGTAATCAAGATTGGGATACAAAAGAGCGAGAATGGAAAAGGCATACTTATCGTCTTTTTGCAGATCAAGCAATTGGTCCAAAAATTCATCATCCACCGTATCAAGAACTTTTAGATTAGACGAAATCTTATCTGCCGGAAATTCTGATATCGTATCTTCGATCTTATATTTTGAAATATCCGAGGTAAATGCCTTTCTTGTTTGAGCGAGCACAGAATCTGTAGATGCGCCGAACACCCTTCGCAGTAGCATCCGCATCAGCCATTGTTTCATGGTCGCTCTTTCGGTTTTAAAGGAAACCGACGTCACAAAATCCGAATATTTATGTGTATGATAAAGGTAATACACAATGGGAAGGGTGGCATTCTTTGATGTCAGCGTATAATTGTTCAAACCAAATGTCCGAAGAAGGTCGAATACGGAAATCAAACAATCTCTGATCGCATTCCAATTTTTTTCGATCGTTGCGCAGAAACTCTTGTCAAAACTTTTTATCTCCGTCCTGACCGAATTGTTGTACAGGTAAAGAAACACTTTGACAATATAGTCTTTATCAATTTCAAATCCTTTTATATTGATCAGGTTTTGCAAATTGCTGATTTCTGTTTTTGCATCGATTGCGCTCCAATTTGCGACCATCAAAGAAAAAACGATATTGGAAAAACTTAACGCCGTCCCGCCGGAGTTGATACGGGTAAAGATATTCACCGCTTTATCCGGGTTTTGTTCCTCTTCGAGATAAAAAGTGATTGAGTTGTCGGTAAAAATTGTCGCATCTAATCTGTCAAGGATCTCCTCCCCAATCTCGCCGAAATCGTTATTTCGTATGTACTTGTTGAGCCCGATGAAATGCACATCCATAATATGGCCGACCCTGAACCACATCTCGGCGCCATCCGTATACAGATCGGCCTTCCCCGTCACATCGTCCCTCTTGAAATCAAAAATATACTTCATCTCTTCGTCGTCTTTGCCGTATCGGCTCAAACATAGATACAATCTCCTCGCGGGGAATGATTCGGGAGAATAATTCCATGATTTGTTTCGCTCGTGATACGCATAGCTTCCGTATAAGCCAAGACGCATAGCCGTAAGCCGCTGTTGTCCGTCCAGAACGGCATAAAAATCGTTCGCGCTCGCGGTCGGATAAAGTTCATTCACAACCGATTTGTTGTTTGCGCCTTTAATGAAATAGGAAATAAATTTATAAAAATTCCAGTTTGTTTTGGTGTCGCCCTTCACGCTCCAGAACAGCATTGAGCTCGTCGGATATCCCCGCATGAGTGAATCAAATAGTTTTTCGATCTGATCTGCCTCCCAAACAAAGTCCCTCTGAAAAGCGGGCAAAACATAGTAATTGCTGTCTATATATTGCATTGCATGACTGATCGTGATCGGCATTTGAAATCCTGACATTTTCCTTCCCTCCGTCCGTTATGATCGATCTGCTGTTTTCGCAGAACTGTCATCAGTATAACACAAAATAAACGGACCGTCAACCTCCTCCAAGACTATTAACTCCCGACCTCTCATATTGGGGGAAACGTTTTCCTTTTTTTTCTATGGAAAAAGCATAGTCCCTTTTTTGGGACAGATATTGCGGTATCATTTCCTCCGAGAATACTCGGAGGGTCTTTTTATGTCCGATCTTTTTTCGGAGCTCAACGAACAGCAGCGGGCGGCGGCGTTCGACACGGAGGGAAATCTCCGCGTGATCGCGGGCGCGGGGAGCGGAAAGACCAAAGTGCTCGTGAGCCGCTACCTCTATCTTGTCGCGGAATACGGGATCGACCCCGCCAATATCCTCTGCGTGACGTTCACCAACAAGGCGGCGGGGGAGATGCGGCGGCGCGTGCGGGCAGTCCTCGGCGACGGGTACGATACCGCGCTCATCTGCACCTATCACGGCTTCTGTGCGCGTCTTATCCGCGACGATCCCCAAAAG
Source organism: uncultured Clostridia bacterium (assembly GCA_947627125.1). Taxonomy (GTDB): domain Bacteria; phylum Bacillota; class Clostridia; order Christensenellales; family Borkfalkiaceae; genus Gallimonas. Next base: position 3,181 of record CANQUY010000044.1, on the reverse strand, counting down.
CTCTTTCTTCCGAAGGGGTTTCAGATCATGGACGGCGGCCTTCAACGCTCCGTGCTCGGCGAGCTCTACCAAAAGTACGAGCTCAAGCTCGACCATGCAAGTTTCGGCTCCTTTCTCGAAAAGATCGGGCGGTTCAAGCGGACGGACGAATATATCCCGCGCCTCTTTTCCCCCTCTTCGGAGCAAGTTCTGCCCGAGATCGCCTCGACGGACGACAAGATCCTCGAAGAATTTCTTCAGCGGCAGAAGGCGATCTATGCGCTCGATTTTCACGACCTCATCAACGGTGCGCTGTATCTTTTGAAGCAGGACAAAGGGGTGCGGGAGAAGTGGCAGGACCGTTTGAGTTACATTCAGGTGGACGAATTTCAGGACAGCTCTGCGCGTGAAATGGAGCTCGTCGATCTTCTCTCGGAGAAATACAAAAATCTCATGATCGTCGGCGATCCCGATCAAAATATCTACGAATGGCGGGGCTCGGAGGTGAAGCTCCTCGTCGATTTCGACAAGACGCACGAAAATACCAAGACTGTCTTTTTGAACCGCAACTACCGCTCCACGCCGCAGATCTTGAGCTGCGCCAATCACCTCATCGAAAAGAACCAAATGCGGCTCAAAAAAGACCTCTTCACGCTTTCGCCCGCGGGGGAGGAGGTCGTCTACTATCATTCGGAGAGCGACGAAAGGGAAGCCGCCGTCCTCGTGCAAAATATCAAAGAGATCTCGGAGAAAGAAAAGCGGCCGTATTCCGAATTTGCCGTTTTGTACCGGTCGGGGTTTTTGTCCCGCGTGGTGGAGAAAAAGTTTGCCGAAAACGGGATCCCCTATGAGATCTTTGGCAGCGTGAAATTCTACCAGCGCATGGAAGTGCAGGACGTCATCGCCTATCTTCGGCTCATTGCCTTCGACGATGACGAAGCGTTCAGGCGCATCGTCAACACGCCGCGCCGCAAATTCGGACGGGCAAAGCTCCAAAAACTCGAAGCATACCAAAAAGATGAGCTCTCCCTCTTTTACGGGGACACGCGCCCAAGCCTCTTTTCGGCGCTCGAGAACCATCTCGGGGACAGTTTCTTTCAGTCGAGCGGGGCGGGAGAATTTGTCGAATGCATCAAGAAACTGCGCTTACTTTCGGCGGAGGCGAGCATTTCGGAGATCGTCAACAAAACGACCGAGCTCTCGGGCTACGAGAATTATATCCGCGGCTTCGGCGACGAAGAGCGGCTCGACAACCTTGCCGAATTCAAGCGTATCGCGAACGAGTACGAAAAAAATTTCGGGGAGGAGCTTTCGCTGGCGGAGTTCTTGCGGCAGATCGCGCTGCAATCTTCGGAGGACGACGAAAAGCCGAAGGACGCGGTCAAGCTCATGACGATCCATGCTTCCAAGGGGCTGGAATTCCCCGTGGTATTTTTGATCGGGCTCTCGGAAAAGATCTTTCCCTCCGCAAAGACGATCGAAGAGCGGAAAAACGCAGGGCTCGAAGAGGAGCGGCGGCTCTGCTATGTGGCGATCACCCGCGCAAAGGAGCGGCTCTTTTTGATGGATTCGGAGGGCGCGCTCCCCAAGGGCGACTATAAGACTCCGTCCCGTTTTCTTGCGGAGATCGGCACGGAAAATTATCGCACGATCGGAAAAAAACGCAACTTATTGCCCGTTTTAGGAGCGGCACAGCACACGGCGCCTGCGGAAAAAGAGATCGGGGAAAGGGTGACCCATCACGCATTCGGCGAGGGGACGATCCTTTCCGTTGACGACAAACGGCAGAGCTATGAGATACGCTTTGACAAGAGCGACCTCATCCGCCGCATCTCCTTTTCTTACTTTTCAAAGGATCGGCCCTCTTCCGTGCAGATGTCCATGTTCCCGCTCTCCGCGCCGTCCATATCAAAGCCCTCTGCCCCGCCTGTCCCATCCGCGCCGATCAAGCCGTCCATGTCACAGCCCTCCGTCCCGTCCGCGCCGACCGCAAGTCCGCTTCCCGCCGAGAGAAAGAGCCCGCTTTCGCAAGAGCCCAACCTCCGAAAGCGCGACGACGTCCCGAAAACGGGCTGGGTATGCACGGGGATCACCGACCTCGGAACGCCCTGCGGGATCTGCAAAATGTGCGGCATTCAGGTCATCCGCTATGTCCACCACATGTCACACCCCGACTACGGCTCCCTCGGCGTCGGATGCGTCTGCGCGGGGAAGATGCAGGGGGATATCGAGGGCGCGAAGAAGCGGGAACAGGAGTTTAAATCGAGGCAGTCGCGCGGGAAAACGTTTATGACGCGGCAGTGGCTGACTTCCCGCAACGGAAACAGCTATCTGCGCATCAAGGGACACACGATCGTTCTCTTCGAGCTCTCCCGCGAGGACGGAACGAAATACGGGTGGAAGTATGCCTTCGACAAGCATTTTTCGCGCTATCAGTACGCGACCAAGGAAGAGGCGATGCAGGACGCGTTCGACGAATTGGAATCGGAACTTGCAAAAAAGTGACCCCTTGCAAGATCCTTCGATCTATGCTATACTGTCCTTGTCCCGTTTTCGGGACAAGGCTTTTGCTATGATAGAGCAAAAGGAGAACGGTATGGAAAGTTACGAACCCAAAAAATTATTGATCCTGCGCATTCTCGAAATCTTGACGGAGTATTCGGACGCCGAGCACAGACTTCATCAGGGGGATATCATCAGCCTGCTCAAAGTCGTCTATGGGATCGAGTGCGAGCGGAAGGCCGTTGCGCGGAACATCGAGTATTTACAGGACGCGGGCTACGAAATTATCGCCGACAAGTCGGGCGTGTACCTCGCCGAAAAGAAGTTCGAGGCGGGAGAGCTCAGGCTTCTCGTTGATTCGGTGCTTGCAAGCCGCAATATCTGCAAGGCGCACACCAAACAGCTCATTGAAAAGCTCACGAAGGAGGGCGGGAAGTATTTCAAAAATTATGCCCGCCACGTCGTCAATCTCGACGACTATATCAAATCGGACGGGCGGGAGTTCTTTCTCTCCGTCGAACTCCTCACCGAGGCGATCGCCGCAAAGAAGAAGGTGCAATTCATCTATCAGGACTACGGCGCAGACAAAAAACTTCACCCGCGGCGGGAAAGGCCATACACGGCGAGCCCCTTTCAGCTCTTTTTGAAGAACGGCGGGTACTACCTCGCCTGCGCCTTTGAGGGGCACGACGATTTGGCG
>CANQUY010000043.1 GCA_947627125.1 uncultured Clostridia bacterium | reverse complement strand
TCGATGACGAAGCCGACGGAGTAGTCCGTGCGCGCCCAAGAGATGGAATACTCCGCCTCGTCGACCGTAAAGTTGTAGCTCTGTTCGCTGCCGGAGTTGCGGGGGCGAACCTCCGCGACCGCCGTGCCCTTGTAGACGAGTTGGGTTTCGCCGATAAAGAGTTCGCCATTCCCCGAGGCCCAATAGCCCCGAAAGAGCCCACCGAAGGACTTGACGGCGGGAGAGGCAAACTTCACGTCGGGCGCGTCATACGAGGGGGCGAACACTGCGCTGACGGTGACGGGCTCCGCATAGAAGAAGGTATAGGAGGAAGAAAGACGGGAAACGACCTCGCCGCCGACAAGGATCGCCGCGACGTTGAATCCCTCCTTGGGCTCGGCCGTGACGGTGACGGATTCCTTCGCCTCGTACGCCGTGCCGTTTTGGGGGGCGGACAGGGAAATTGTGCCCTTTTCCGCATCATATGTGCCGATTTTTACCGTCAGCCCGTCATCTTTGGGAGGGTCCTCGCCCTGCGGAGGGGTTTCGCCCTGCGGGGGCGTTTCTCCTTCGGGCGGCGCGTCCGTTTCTCCGCACGCGGGAAAGGTGAGCGCGGAGAGCGCGAACATGGCGCAAAATATCAAAGTTATGTTGCGTTTTAAGTGTTTCATGGATATCATTATTTGTTGAAGAAATGCTCGTTATAGTCGGAGAAGGCGATCATGAACTTGTAGGACGTCGCCTCGCTCTCGCCGAGCCCCTTCACCGAAACGTCGAGGGCAATGTGCGCAGTGTGCTCAACGTCCTCCGAATCCTTCCAGGTGAAGGTATAGTGCTTGCTGCTGCCGTAGAGAGGGTCGCTCACTTCGGTGAGCATATCCATCGTGACGGTGATGTCCTCGTCGTCGTAGAAATCAAAGGAATGCATCTTGATAATGAGGCTGTCCTTCGTGACTTCGACCCTTCTGTTCTCCGCATTCACATGGGCGCCGACCGTGAGGCCCAAAAAGCCCGTTTCATCCTCGCCGCCGCCCTCTTCGACCTTGAGATAGTTGAGCGAGGTAAAACCGTCCGAAAGGGTGAGCGAACCCGACGCATAGCTGAGCTCCACTTTCTGATTGTTCTCCGAAATGGCGATGACCTTATACGAAAGATTATCCAAGAGCTCTGCCACAAAGACGGTATAGACGACATTGTCGAACGTCACGGTCCCGTCCGTTCCGATCGAGAGTTTATGCGTCCCCGTGATGTCCTCCCACTCCGTTCCGTTGAGGTTGGTGTTCTCCACTTTGCCGAAGTTATGATCGCTCTTGAGGAAGTAATCCCTCGGTCCCATGCCGAGCTCGACGACCCGTTCGCGGGTGAGATAGTAGTTGTACCCGGGGTCGGGTTCGAGGCGGTAGACGACGTTTTCGTACACAATGAGGTTGCCCGAACCCTTGGTGCCGCCGTTGTTGAAGAGCTGTGCCGCCGCCCCGTTCACCGTGGCCGTCTTGGCGTCCCCGTCGATGACGATATTGATGTCCCCCTTCACGTTCCTCCACGTCCCAACGAGGTCGGGATCGACGAAGAGCTCGATAAAGGAGCGGAACGTGAGCGGCGTTTCGCAGTCTTCGGGGGTCGTGACGGTGGGGCAGTTGAACTCCCTGCCGTTTTCCTCCCCCGCCGAGGTGCTGTCCTTATACCAACCGACGAAATAGACGTCGCCGCCGTCCTCCATGATGAGATAGAGGCATTGGTGGTTGATATTGACCGTGGAACCGTCGTTGTTCTCCCACGTTTCCACGACGCCGCAGTCAACGACGGCGAGCGCATCCTCCCCGTTGAAGGACGCCGTGCCGCTCTTTGCGTCGATTTTGAGGGTGTTGGGCGCGTATTGGTCATACCACGTGCCGTCGAAATCGTCGCCGATAGCGGGTGCGGCCGCGGGAATGAAGTAGGAGGTCTTACCTCCCTCGGTGAGGATCATGATCTTGCTTGCAATGCCCCCGTCATACCAGCCGAGCGAGTACGTCTTTTCACCTGCGGTGAGGGTGAGCGAAGTATCGGAGGGCGCGGAGATCGTGGCCTCCGTCTTTGCGCCGTTCTCGATGACGTTCGCCCCGTCCGCCGCGATCGAAAAGCCGAGCGAGCCGTCTAAACTCTTCCATTCGCCCGTCCAGATGGGATCGGTATCGCCGCCCTCGTCGGGATCCTTGTCGTCGGGATCCTTGTCGTCGGGATCCTTGTCGTTGGGATTTTCGTTTGGATTTTGGTTGGGATTTTCGTTGGTGTTCCCGCTGTCATCGTTTCCGCCGTTGCCGCAGGCGGCGAGGGGCAGCGCAAACAGCATGATCATGGCAAGAATTGCAATCAATGCGAACTTAAACTTCTTCATTTTAAACTCCTTATAAATTGATGAATAGACACGGAGAAAAAACCGTGCCTTTTCTATTCGATATTGCGGGCGGCATTTTTGAATGTCGCCCCATCAGTCGCGCCAAGGTCGGCGCGACGGCGACCGAAGAATCCCATTAGACCAACGGACCCCCGTGCCGCCGCGTCATTCTGAGAAACGGAGAAAGAACGAAGTCAGAAGGACTTGACCCGAAGAATCTCGCGGCGATTGTCCGTAATGCATGCGGCGAGATGCTTCGGTTCAACCTCCGTAGACTCCGTTGTACTCTCGTTCTCAGCATGACGCCGTCACCTGCTCACGTTGGTTCAATGGGATCCTTCCCCTTCGGCTAAGCTCAAGGTCGGAATGAGCGGTCAAGCCTCCCTTACGCCGCGGGGGCGTCCTGCGAGGTCGCGACCTTAAAGGTGACAACGATCGCCGTGTCCTCCGTGACGGTGTAAGTGTAGGTAAACGTACCGTTGCCCGCCTCCGTGAAGGTCAGAGTTTCGCCGTTTGCGGTGACCGTTTCGATCTCATAGCCGCTCTCGACGGTGACAGTGACCGTCACAGTGTCGTTTGCATTGCAGGTCGTCTTGTCGGCAGAAGCCGTGCCCATCTCCTCGCTGTACGTGCCCTCGGCGGCTTCGCAGGTGACCGTGACTGTATAGGACGTAGCCGTGCTCCCGTTACTCTTGGTGAAGTAGTACTCTTCGCTGAAATCGAAGGTATATAAGCTCATTTCATCTTCCCCAATCGTAAGCGTCCATGACTGCGTGCCGATTCTTACGGTATACCCGTTATACATCTCTTCCAGGAAATAGACAACATCGTCGCCGAATTTCACGTGCCCGTCTGCGTCGATCGTCAGCGTTTTATCGGTGAATTCGCTCGTCCATGTGGTTCCGTGGAGGGCAGCGTCCTCAATCACAAGGGGTTCGAGCGCGGCCTCTTTGAAGGTGATCGTGACCGTGACGTCCGTGCCGTCCGACGTGAATGTATAGGTGCCGTTCTCGTTGACGGTGAGCGTCTGCCCGCCGACCGTAACGGTATCCACCGCAAAGCCGGGGTTCGCAGTCACGGAGAGGGTGAAGGTGTAGGACGCCGTGCCCTCTTCCTTCTCAATATAATAGGTCTTTCCGTCGCTCTCGGCCATTTCGCCGTTCACTGTCGCGCTGCCCTGTTCCCCGTCGAAGTCCAGCGTCACCTTAAAGTTCTCGGTCACCTCGAGCGTGGTCTGCGCATAGACGTACTCGTCGCCGTAGGAATCGACGACCGTGATCGTCTTGGCGGCAGCGTCCAGTTTCAAGGTGTAGAAGCTTGCCGTGCCCCATTCGTCCACAACGATGAGAACATACTCCGTTTCGCTCGCCTTTGCGCCGTAGGCATAGCTGCCCTCGATGAGAACGTTGAACCTGTTCACAAAGCCGAGGCCGTTTTCGTCCACGACAAATTTCTGGAAAGGAGGGAAGAAATCTTCACCGCTGTAGGCATATGCGCTCTGCCACGTTTCACCGAGCTTGAGCGTTTCGGGGGCCTTGGAGAGGGAAACATAGAGGGTGTTGCTCATGAGATAATAATTCAACGTCCCCTCGCCGTAATCACCGTAGAATTCGGCGACTTCGTATCCGTCCGCAGTCTGCACAAGGAAAGCGGAGCTAGCGGCGTCGCTTGCGAGAAGGGTGATTTTCTCCACGCCCTCAACGCCCGTCAAGGTGACGGCGCCGTCCGCGGCGATATTGAGTTTTTCACCATTTGCGCCCGTCCATTCGCCGACGATGGGCGCATAGGGCGCAACCGTGAACTCATCGCGGAGGAAGAAGAGTGTTGCGGGCTCTTCCGCGCCGATCTCTTCCACCGTGAAAAGGTTTGCATTGACGATCTCCGCCAAATAGATGGTGTTCCCGACAACGACGAGATAACTTTCGCCCGTGTAGTAGACCTTGGCCGCCTGACCGTCAATCGTGAGGGAACCATCCTCGGCGACTACAGTCTTGATATGGGGGAAGCCGTTGAGCTGCGTAAAGCTGCCCGCCGCCAGATCTTCTGCTGCGACCTTCCCGCCGTCGCCCTTGACGAAATAGTATGTGTGATCGATCACGCCCGTGTCGCCGAATTCAAACCAGCTGAGGTTGAACGCATTCGCACCGTTAAAGAGCGTGACAAGAATGCCATCGTTTCCGTCGATCGTGAGGGAAAGCGTGAGGCCGATCGTGACGGGCTCAAACGTCGTTTCATCATAGGATTGGTATTCGTCGATAGAATCGACGGTGACCTCGTGGCCTGCCCATGTGAGGGTCTTGTCGCCGAACGTCAGTTTGTCTGCGCTGTCCGCGATATTCGTCCATTCGCCGCGGAATTCCTCGGAAATGACGACATCTCTCTTGAAGTAGACAAAGATCTCGGTGTCCATTGTGACCGTGAACTCATACTTGCCGTCATCATCGAAGGAGGCAATATCCATGCCGACCATTGCATAGTCAACGAGATAGCCCGCAGCGGGCGTCACGGTGAGCGTGACCCGTTCTCCCTGTTCATATGTTGTCTTTTCGGGGGAAAGGGTCGCCGTGCCCCACGTTTCATCGCCGACAATCGTGACCGTGACGGAGTAGGAGAGCGTTACGCCCTCTTTGAGGAACGTGAGGTCAACGGAAGTATCGAACGTGAAGAGGAAAATGGTGCCGTCGTCGTTCAATTTGAAAGCGTAGGGCGTCGTATCGTCGCCCACAGTGACAGTATAGTTTCCCATTTCGTCGATGTCCTCTTTGAGGAGAACTTCATTCTCTCCCCAGAACACGCCGTTTTTGTTGATGACGAGGTCGGGCGATTTGTCCGCTTCCGCCATGTCGTGATAGGTGCCGTAATATTCTTCGTCGAGAAGGAGCGCGTTCTCGCTCGGTCCTTTTTCGACCTCTTTGAAGGTGACCGTGACGGTGGTGTTATCCTCGACGGCAAAGATATACTTACCCTCGGCATCCGCGTCGAGCGCCGCATCGCCGATCTTGACGGAATCGACCTCATAGTCTGCCGCAGGGGTGACGGTGAGCGTCACCGTTTCACCCTTCACATAGCCGTTTTCAGACGCAGGGTCGCTCTTTTTCACAGAGCCTTGGCTCTCGTCATAGGAGAGCGTGACGGTGTAATACGTGACCGCGGGCGTCGTATCCTTAAAGGTGACCGTGACGGCGGTGTTGCCGCCGATCTTGAAGGAATATTTGCCGTCCGTGCCTGCGTTTAGGCCTGTTTCGCCGATCTTGACGGAATCAACCGCATAGTTTTCGGCGGGCGTGACGGTGAGCGTGACATTCTCATCCTTCACATAGCCCTTGTCGGACGCCGCTGCGCTTGCCGTGACGGTACCCTGCGATTTTTCGTAGGTGAGGGTCAAGGTGTAGTATTCCGTTTCGCCCTCGTTGCCGCCCTCGTCGCCGCCGCAGGCAACTGCGAACGCCATGCCGAACACAAGGCAGAGCATTGCAACGAGCGTGAGCAAGGTCATTTTGAACTTCTTCATACCTTTTACTCCTTTATTTTTGCATAAAAATGCATATATTAACCTATGGTTTTCTTGATTATATCATATTTTATAAGAAAATACAATCAAAATGTGCCACAAAAATTCACTAAATGTATAAGTAAATATTGGTGAAGGTATAATTACAGATTATGAACCTTCCTTTTGCGCTTGGTTCAACCCGCCTGATTTATGCAAATATTCATAATATTGGAACTTCTATTCATTCAGAGCGCGTTGGTGACGCGGGCGGGCAGCGGCGGCATACTGAAGAAAGCGCGGCGTCATGCTGAGAAAAGCGCGGCGTCATGCTGAGAACATAAGCACAACGCGGTCTACGGAGGTCGAACCGAAGCATCTCGCCGCATAATGTTTGGATACGCCCCCGTCAGTGCGGCGTCATGCTGAGAACATAAGCACAACGCAGTCTACGGGGGCAGTACCGAAGCATCTCGCCGCATAATGTTTGGATACGCCCCCGCGAGATTCTTCGGGTTAGTTCCCGTCCCCTCGTCCTGCTCCGTTTCTCAGAATGACGCGGGGGGCGTTCCCGTCAGCGCGGCGGCATACTGAGGAAAGTGCGGCGTCATGCTGAGAACATAAGCACAACGCAGTCTACGGAAGTCGAACCGAAGCATCTCGCCGTATAATGTCCGTATAGCCCCCGCGAGATTCTTCGGGTTAGTTCCCATCCCCTCGTCCCGCTATCGTTCTCAGAATGACGCGGGGGTGTTCCCGTCCCCCTCGTCCTGCTCCGTTTCTCAGAATGACGCGGGGGGCTTTCATTCAAAAAATCCCCCGCCGCGGAGAGTGCGGCGGGGGATTTTTTGATACTTATGCTTGATAATAGGGCGACGAGGTGTACTTTTGGAACAGCGCTTCACACTGCGCCGTGCTGTATGCGACGTCGCTGTAATTGTTCGGATTGACAAACGCGCCGTCGTGGATATAGGCGACCGTTCCCTCGGCGTCGATCACGACCGTCATGGGATATCCCGCAACGCCGAACCGCTCCGCAAGGCCTTCTCTGTCCATTGCGACATAAAAAGTCATTTCCTGTTTATTGGCATAGGCACGGACCTCGGCCTCCGTCTCGATGCCGTTCATGCCGTCGGGGTCGTCGATGGCGATGACGGCAACGTCCTCTTTGTACTTATTATAGGCCGCCACGAGCCCCGGGAACTCGTATTGGCAGAAGCGACAGGAGGTGTCCCAAAAGTTCAAAATAACGATCTTATGCGTCGATAAGAGCCCCGAGAGCGTGACCTCCTCCGCCGCCCTCGCGTTGGTCGCGATGGTGTTGAACGTCAGATCGTTCATGACGGAATTGAGCGCATACTTCGTGTCCGCGGCGGGCTGTTCCATGATGAGGGAAGCCGTCAGGGGGATATCCGCGACGAGATTTTCCCAGCTCACTTCATAGCTCTCCTGCGCCGCATAGCCCTTGGGGAGGGTTGTGATCTTCAGCGTGTATTCTGCGGGGAGAAGGGCCACGCGGGCGGAACCGCTGCGGAAGGAACCCGTGCCGACGCTCTTGCCGCTCTTGTCGAAAATTTCATATCCGACGCCTGCAAACTTGATGATCTCGCCGCTTCTCCGCACCAGACGGAACTCAAACTGCGTGGGTTCATTGGGGTCGAGCTTGGGAATGACCGTTTCGTTGTGCTTTTCGGCACAGCGGCTGCATTTTTGGTACTTGAGGCCGTCGTGGTCGAAGGTAGCGGCCCTTTCGATCGTATAGAAAGTTTCCCACTCATGGCCGAGCGCGGGGACGGTGCGGACGTCCTCGGCCAAGCAGCGGGAGCAGGTCGCATGGACGCTCCCCTCGTCGGTGCAGGTGGGTTCGGTGAGGTACACCTCGTCGTTGACCCAAGCATGGCCGAGCGCGGGGATCTTGTCCTCCACATTCTGTTTGCAGACGGGGCAATAGACGATCCAGAGCCCCGCCTCCGTGCAGGTTGCCGCCGAAACGAACTCCTGAACGTTCTCTCTCAAAATGGTATGGCCGAGCGGATCCTTCTTTTGGGTGACCGTTTCGCCGCATTCGGAGCAGACGCCGCTTTCCAGCCCCTCTTCGGTGCAGGTGGGAGCTTTGACTTGCGTCCACGTAGTGACGGTGTGCTCATGCGGGCCGCCGCTTTCCCCGTTGCCGCAGGCGGAGAGCGCGGGCAGACAGAGCGAAAGGCTCATGACGGCTCCCAAAAGGAGAGATGATAACTTTTTCATGGTTTCCTCCGAAGGGAAATTCCCCTCTTATTTCTTATTTTATGTGCCGAGAGGCGTTTTGTCAAGCGCATGGATATGGCAATTTCCGATTTCACGCCGTTTTCACCCCTGCGGGGAACGCTCATGCTGAGCGCGCTCTCTTGCCCCCTCCCGAGGAGGGGGGTAGGGGGGTGGGCAACGACCGCATTATCATCACCGCCCCGCGAGATTCTTCGGGTTAGTTCCCGTCCCCTCGTCCTGCTCCGTTTCTCAGAATGACGCGGGGGGTGCCTCCGTGCGTTTTATGGGATTCTTCCCCTTCGGCTACGAGGTCAGAATGAGCGCGGGGGCGGGGTGACGGAATCAAAACGGCGGGTGCAGATGCGCCCGCCGTCCTTTCCAAGGAAATTCTGTTACGCCTGTTCAACCCATTCGATCTCGAGAGTTGTATAATAGCCAAATACAACAGTGATCTTTGCCGTTTTTCCGTCTTTGAAATGGACCGTAATCACGCCGTCTTCTCCGACCGTAGCGGTATCAAATTCCATAGCAACAGCACCTTCCTCATTCGGCTGGAACTTCTCAAGCGATACGGCCGTTTTTTCACCTTTTTCATTCACATGGAACTTGATCGTAGCCTCATAATCATAATTATCGTCATAGAGCTTCTCGGTATAATCATAATTAGTGCGCGTGACTGTAAGCTCGAACCCGACGGAAGAATACTCGTAAGGCTCGATCACAATAGTGAAGATGCCGCTGTCTGTCGTGACGGTTGCGGTCTTTTTATCCTCACTATACGTGACAGATTGTATCACAAATTTGGCACCGTCGTCGGAGTAGGATTTCTCCTCGATCGCCTTGATCTCAATAATTTGCTTCTTGTCCTCACTGACCATCAACGTTACAGAATACTTATAGCTGCTATCCGTAACCTTGTAGCCTTCGTTGGTGACACTGAGTGTATAGTTGCCTTCCGTCCCCGTTACCTTGAGCACATACGATGCAGAACTTACGCTATAGCTCCATGTGAGGGTATCTATCTCCTTATAGTCGCTCGAATACGCTTCAGTGTAACTGTCGGGATAGCTTTCGCCATAGGTATTGGACTCAAGTTTCTTCAGTGTGACGGTACCGTCGTCATTGACGCCAAGCGTCACACGGAACCAAACACTGAGTGTTTTGTTTTCAAGCACATATTGTTTCCCGAGATCAGTGACGGTAAATGCACCGTTCTCAAGCGTTGCAGTGAAACCGTGTCCTTCCGCCGTAAACTCGATCGCTTTACTGTAGCTATCCCATTTAAAGCTCTCGAGCGCCGTTCCGTTGTAACTCACGGACACGATTTCAAGGCTCACGCTCACTCCCCAGCTGACCGACACCGACGCTTTGTAGGTGATAACGACCTTTACCTCGCCGACCGCGGCCTCCGCCGTGCCGTTTTCGTCCGACTTGATGTAGGTGACGTCCCCGATCTCAATGCTCGTGGCTCCCTCGAGGGTGAACTCCGCAACAGAAACAAAGCCGTTTGTTTCGTCGTAGGAGAAGATCGTCACTTTGCCGTCTGCAACAAAGTAAGGATAGCCCTCGGAAGTTTCATAGGAATACCCGTCCTTGGTGTACACTGCCGCGAGGCCGCCCTCAAAGATGACGGCAGAATCCTTCGCGAGGCTGTAGAATGCAAGGCCGTCTGCGGGGTCCTCTTCGGCCGCCGCAAGGGCGATATAGGGGGTGAGATCGACATCGAGTTTGCCCGTCTTATTCGGATCGTCCACGCCGCCGCTCAAATCGTGATAGCTGATCTCCGCCGTCGTGCCCTTGAGTTTTGCCGCCGCCGCGTTGAGCCCTGCAAGGCCGCCGCCCACAAGGATCTTGCTTCCCTCAACCATGATATTGTCGTTGACAATGCCGAAGTAGCCCTTCAGCGCGAGGAAAGCGGTGAAATCTATCTCGACTTCGCTGATATTTTCCACTTCCGTGAGGTCGAGCGTCCACGCGGGGCACCAGTTGACATCTCTCGCAAAGGCGTAGGCCCCGATCTTCTTGATCTTGCCGAGCTTGACGTACTCGATACCGTTGCAGTTGCGGAACGCATTTTCGCCGATCTCCGTGCAGTTGGGAAGTTCCACCTTGACGAGCGACCTTGTGTCTACGAATGCAGACGGGCCGACGGTGAGGATCTTGTCGGAAACGACCTCTTCGAGGGCGTTCATTCCCGTGAGGGCATATTCTTCGAGCGTCGTGACCTCGTTGAAGTCGATATGCTTGATATTGCTCGAACCGGAGAGGATAAACGCGCGGCCCGCGATCGTATGGACGCCGTTCGGGATCTTGATCGATTCGTCGGAACCGAAGTAGACATAGAGCGTGCCGCCGTCCGAACTCAGAAGGAACTCTCCCTCGCAGACGGAGAACTTCTTCTCGTCGCTCATGAGTTGATAATAGATGCGTTCGGTGGTTTCCGTCACCTTGAGGCAGTAGACTTCCTCATCCTCGATGACCTTGTAGTACTCGCCGTAGACCGTGACGCCGTATTTATCAATGTAGGTCGCATTGCCGAAGCCGTCCATGGAGAGAATGGACCAGTCGTCGTTGACGTAGACGAGGTCCTCCTCTTCGCCGTAGACGGAGTAGAAATAGAGCACGTCGCCGCCGTAGATCGTGGACGCGGGCTGGAAGAGGAATTCGACCTTGCCGTTTACTTTAAAGGCATAGGTATCTTCCATGGTTTCCACAAATTCATAGGTGCCCGTGTTGACGGCTTCGTCCTCGCTGTTGTAGAGGATCGCAACGCTGTGGCCGTCGAGATACAGATAGTTGCCTGAATAGCCGCCGCTGACAGTGTATTCCGCGACCGCGCCGTAGAACTTGTCGCGGTAGTGGACCTTGGTTTCGTCGTCCTTATCAATATCAAAGACATATTGCGTCTGTTCGCCCTCTTCGTCCCAGACGACGAACACGACGACGTTGCCCTTTGCATCCCGTTCAAACTGGGGCGCGACGTTGTAGTACTTGTCGTCGATAAAGCCGCGGGCCATGTAACCCGTATAGCTGAAGGGGCCGTTCGCGTCCTCGCCGACGAAGGTTCCGCCCTCCTCTTGATAGCCGTCCGTGCCCGTCAAGACGCCGAGCTCCTCGCCGTCGTCCGTGTAGGCGGTGTATTCGCCCATGAGCGCGGGATCCTGCAAGACAAAGAAGGGATAATAGCCGCCGTCGCCGAAGAAATCGTTGATATAGATCGTGGCCACGCGTACATCCTCGGCCGAGATGGTGAGTTCCAGCTCTGCAATGATGAGGTTGGGCCCCGCGATGGGCTGGTCGAAGGAGGTGACCGTATAGGCGCCCTCTTCCGTCACGATCTCGTAATCGTAATAGTCGTCGGTGAACACGAGCTCCTCGAGAACGAAGCCGCCATTGCCGTCGAGGAAGAGCCCGCCGTTCAATACGCCGTCGGGGTTGCCGTCCTCGGAGAGATAGGTTTCGTAATAGTAGCCCGCAAGAATGCCCTCGTTGGTGGAATAATCGATCTTTGTGTATGTTCCGTCCTCGTCGTTGAGGCAGAAGTCGATTGAATCCTCGTCGCTCTCGGCGTCCTCGGGGATAAAGGTGAGAACGTTGTAATCGACGGAGTAGTAGCCCTTTACTTCCGTACCGCCCTCGGTGAGGGTCGCGAAGCCGTAGCCGTCGAGAACGAGGGTATCTTCCTCGCTCAGCGCACTCGTGTACGTTGCGTCGTAGCCGTCATAGTAGAGGAAAGTGCCATCCGCATCGTTTGCCTTATAGATGAATGCGCCGAAGATCTCGATGATGGTATCGACGTCCTCGATATAGTCGAGCTCGTCGTAGTAGATATCTTCATCCCACATGAAGCGGTATTCGTCGGTCGCTTCCTCGATGAGCTCAACAGAGCCCGCAAAGATGAACTCAAGGAAACCTTCGTCCTCCTCGTCATAGCTGAAGAGCATGCCGACAAAGGTCAGCTCCTCCGTCACGACGATCACGACATCGCCGCCCTCTTCGCTGCCCGCATAGGCGATATCGTACCACTTGGCCTCGGAGAGGTCGAATATCGTAACCGTTTCTTCGTCGGCCATGATATCGTAATAGTTGTCGTAGAGGCCGTACAGGTTGGAAACGGTTGCGGGAATGCCTGCGTCTGCGGGGAAGTTGAACTCATAGACAATGAGGAGGCCGCTTGCAAGGTTGCGGTAGCCGACTGCGATCGGCTCGGCGTCCTCGCCTGCGGGAAGGAAGTAGGCCTTGTCGAACACGTCGATATAGAGCTTGCCCTCCGTGCCGCTGTAGAACACGAGATCCTCCGTTTCGCCCTCCCAAGTTTCCTCATCAAAGGTGAAAGAGCCATCCTCGGCCATTGCTTTGAAGTACATGCCGTCGTAATCGTAAACGGCGGTGTTGAACAACTCGCCCGAATCATCATAAGAGTGGTACCAATATCCCCATACAACGAGATCATAGACAA
>CANQUY010000042.1 GCA_947627125.1 uncultured Clostridia bacterium | reverse complement strand
TCATGTCAAGAGCCTTTCGCGGCATAAACCGCCGCTTTTCCGATTTCGAGCAAAGAAAAAACCTAAACCAAACCACTCCAACAGTGGTTCAATTTAGGTTTAGTGTGGTGCACCAAATCAATGAAATCCGAACCGAATCCTCGTAACGGGTGAACGGTTCGGATTTACTTTTTATCTTTGCTTGCCGTCTGCTACTTGCGTATCTCCTGTTTTTATGATATAATCGTAGCGATAAACAGGGATTTATAAGGAGAATGAGATGAAAAAACTACTTTATCTGATAACATTGGTATTGTGTTTTACATTATCTGCTTGCGAAAATAAATATGTAAGCCATTACAGTGCTATGTTTGATGGTAAAGGAAAATACCTCAAGTAAAGCCTCGGTTTCATTTGATAGTTTTAGCGGAACGCTCGTAATGAAATTGAAAAACAAGAGCGCAGACGAGGTATTTATTGATTATGAAGGGACGTTGGGAGAGGGAAGTATAAAAGTTTACTATGATTTTAATGATGAAAAACTGAACCTATTTGACATTGAAACCGACGGTTCTGTTGACGGAAAAACCGAAACATTTACAAGCAACAAAACGATTTACATAATCATTGAATCAGACGGCAAATGCAGCGACGGCAGCTTTTCGTTTGTTTTGGAAAAATCAGAGAGATAAATTTCAATTGAATGGGGGGATTATGCCGTCAAGCAGGGAATATTTGAATTTCATTTTAGAGCAACTTTCGGGCTTAGAGGACATCACCTACAAGCCTATGATGGGTGAATTTCTGATTTATTATCGCGGCAAACTTGTCGGTGGGATCTACGATGATAGATTGCTCGTAAAACCCGTGAGATCCGCTCTATCCTATTTGCCCCAAGCGGAGTATTCCTTGCCATATGAGGGCGCAAAGGAAATGCTCAATGTGGACAATGTGGATGACACGGCTTTTTTGACAGGATTATTTGAGGCAATGTATGACGATCTGCCAATGCCGAAAATGAAAAAGCGGTAATTTTCACTTTAACCGCACAGGCGACAGGCATCTATACCATGTGTATAGCACACTAAACTCATTGCGCTTTCAACAGAAATTTGCGGAGCGATTATGTATTTTGAAGATATCCCTTGTTACACGCTGTTTGGGGAAGTAGAACGGAGCGTTACGAAAACGGTGCTGTCAGTCTGTGATACCGCCGAATTTTTGGGAAGCGAAATTTACGGACTGAAAGATATTTACGATTTGTATGGCACAAAATATGAAGATATCATTCCCGCCTTTTTGCATTGTCGGCACGGAGAAAGCGACGGAGGAATGTGGGGCAATCTATTCCGCTTTCAATTGACCGAGCCGCTCAAAAAGCATATTCTTGAAGAAAGCCTTATCTGCATGTTCGGAGATGAGAAAACTGTTTTACTCGAAAATTTAGCTCTGTTTCAGGGCGATAAATGCCTGTTCTCCTGTGTTTCGCACGAGGTCTTTTCGCTGTACCACATGGCAGAAATGGACGACAGCCTCAAAGATGCGGTGTTATCTGCTGTAAACGATACCATCAAGAAGATGCCGCTGTACGGGCAAATGCAAAAAATTGCGGCGGGTTTGCAGCATAAGGCAAAATCTGAGATAAAAAAAGAGATGCGCATTCTCCTCGACCTGTGTTGGTACGTCGATGCAGCGGTACACTACTTTGTCTACACGGAGCCCTCCTGCCCGTGTGACTTTTTTAAGTTTCGACAGATTGCAAAAAGCTATCTGACCGAAGAAACCTATTCTGTCCTCATTCCCCTGAACAATTTTGCCGACCTGCAGCCGCTTCCCGTACCCAAGACGGCGGACGATGTGATTTACAATCGAGAAAAATTCGCCCCGCAGTATCTGCAAAGTGACTATTACAAGCAAGTTGCGCGGGAGCTGGGATTGTTGGAATATATATTGGAACCAACGTCCCGTTGAGGATTGACGCTGTTTAGGGACAGTTATGGTATAATTATATTGAAAAAGGAATTCAGGGGAGGGGACAACAGCATGGGGACCGTAAATTTCAGATCCGTGATGAAAAAGTTTGTGATGGCGGTTTTGATCGTATTCTGTTGTCCGCTCTGCTTTGCGGGTTGCGGTTATGCAAGCGCAGAGTATGATACGGCAAAGTCGGAAGCCTTGAAAGTGCCGATAGAAGCCAACGGTGTGAACTTTGTTTCAAATGATGGCATGACCGTAGACGGAACATATCTCGACTTTCAGACAGAAGAAAAAAAGCTTGTGGACTGTAAGTTCGGCGAATTTCAGGATACCTACTATGAATGGAGCCGATACACAAAAGACGGCTTGATTTTTTCGCACCAGTATGCAAATCGCGGGGATGATATCAGAGAAAATGACCGTTTGGTCGAAAACGGTCACCGCGTTGACGTGGGTATTTTCAAAGCCAATGCGCGCGAGGGAACGCTGACGCTCATAAAAGACATCAAAGACATTGTGCCCTTCAACCTTTACGACGTTGCGCATTTGCCCGTGACGCACGGACTTATCGACGAACGGTATATCGCATTGACGTACAATGGGCTGCTCGAAGTTGTGGATGCAGAAAACGGGGAAACCGTGTATTCGGTGCAAGTTTATTCCGATCCCGTAAAGTACACCCGCACGGAAAATGGCGCAAACGCTTATTTCGACGGCTGGGATTATGCCTTTATCGACGAGGGGATCCTCGATTATTATGTTTACGGCGACGGGGAATACGAAAAAGTAAGTTTCGGCGACCCCGCGATCACGGAGCTTTCAAGCGCACAAAGATATGGAGATACGATCTTTGTCAAAGATTCAGAGCGGATCGTGGGGGAGGTGGTTTTCGCCGCCAATTTGAAAACGGGTGAAAAGTTTCCCGAAGAGGACTTACAGAAACGCTACGATGAAGCCGTTCAAAATGCAGAAAACGAGGAAAACAAGCCGACCGCTCCGCCCGAATATAAAATCGGCGGCAAAACGTATGCGATCGAGGAAACTCTCGAGCAGGAACCGGGATATAACGCCCCGGAATTCAATCGAAGCACACTGACCTTGACTGAAGTTTCAACAGGGGAAAAGAGGACGATCGACGGAGAATTGCTTGCGAAGAATTCGGCCTTTGTGCAGCTCAAGGAGATTTACGAGGAATATTATAAGGAAGAGGCGTGGGAATTTACTTTGAGGCTCTGGAATGTAGACTGCGAAAGATTATTTTTGACCGTATACCGCCCGCTCGAAAAGGTCTACTCCTTTCCGATCTATTCTCCCGCTTTCATCTTTGAATATATCCCCGAATCGGACGAAGTCAAGTATTGCGGAATGAGTGAAGATACCTTTGTTTCATCCTTTGTAGCGGCAGAGTGAGTTTCGGCCAAAATCAGCGGCACATGCAGAACGGTACCTTATCGGGTGCCGTTTTTTTGGAATGTTGCAGTTTGGGGGACTTGACAACGGGGGGCGACTGTGATACAATACGGTCATGAAAAAGATGACGAAGCAGATCCTCATTGTCTTGCCAAGTTCTCTCCTGCTTACGACGGTGATATTTCTGTTGTGTTATTTTACGTCATGGTTTCGGGACTACCTTTGGGGCGTCGTGATGGTGTGCATCTGGACGTTTTTTATCATTCCCTCCTATATCGAATGCGTACTCTGGACCAATCGGCATTTAGACTTCTATCGGGCGTTCTGGCTCGGATATTTCCTCCAACTGATGACCTATCTTCTTCCCATCCTCCTTGCGCCCATATGCGGCGTCGCATGGTGGGTCCGTCTGTTCTGCTCCGCGCACGAAACAAAATCCCGTGGCGATGACATCTTTCAACTCTGACAGGAGAGATCGTTCTGCTTTCGGCACTTCAAAGGATATTGAAATCATAATTTATTGGATCAAGGAGAAATTTTATGAAAGTTTTATTGTTGAACGGCAGCCCGCATGCGGACGGCTGCACGGCAAGGGCCCTCAGAGAAATGGAGGAAACCTTGCAGAAAGAGGGGATCGAAACGGAGAATCTCTTTGTCGGCAATCCCGCTGTCAAGGGCTGTATTTCCTGCGGCTACTGCAAAAAGAACGGAAAATGCGTCTTTGACGACATTGTGAACGAGATCGCCGAAAAGTTTAAGGAGGCGGACGGGATCGTCGTCGGTTCTCCTGTCTATTATGCGGGGGCGAACGGGAGCGTGCTCGCCCTTCTCGACCGTCTGTTCTACAGCACCTCCTTCGACAAGACAATGAAGGTGGGCGCATGTGTTCTTTCCTCAAGGAGGGCGGGAAGCACCTCCGCCTACGACGAGATCAACAAATACTACACCATCTGCGGCATGCCGATCGTGTCATCCACCTATTGGAACGAGGTCCATGGCTATACCAAGGAGGACGTCGAAAAGGACAAAGAGGGCCTCCAGACGATGCGGAATTTGGGGAGGAATATGGCTTTCCTCGTCAAATCCATCGCCCTCGGGAAGGAGAAATTCGGCCGTCCCGCAATGGAGCGCGGCGCGCATACCAATTTCCATGACGGTCTATAAAATAAACATGTTTGGGACGCCCTGCGGCGTCCTTTTTTGTTAGCAATTTTCATTCTTCACATAAAAATAAAATATTTTATTTTCGGATAAAATATATGCCCAAAATATTGACGAACTCCAAGTTCAATGGTATAATACGGATAGTAAAATATGGCGGTCCGAATAAGGGGGGCTGTCCGAAGGAGAAACTATGCTGCATTACACGCTCGACGCAAAAAAGAGGGGTGTTGACGTATCAAAACATCTCTATGGGCTCTTTTTCGAGGATATCAACCAATCGGCAGACGGGGGACTGAATGCCGAAATGGTCATCAACAACTCCTTTGAATACGAGTACTTTACATATGACGATTACAACTGCACCGCCCGTGTCGAAGCCCGCAAGGAGAACGCTTTCTATTGGGATATCTACGGCGCGGGGCCCAGAAAGATCGCAACGAAGGGGGGCATGAACGAGAACAATCCCTCCTATCTGCTCCTCGAAGTCGGGGGCATCTTTCATTTGGAGAATCCCGGGTATTACACCAACGGCGGATACGATATCTACGGCATGCCCGTGGTGAACGGGGAAACCTATCACTTCTCCATGTGGGTGAAGAGGCTTGGCTTCAAGGGGACCTGCAAGGTGTTCATCAAGGGTGCCCACGGCAGACATACGACGGTCGGCGAGATCAAGATCCCCGAGGGGACAGACGGCGATTGGATCAAGGTCGGCTGTTCCGTCGTTGCTGAAAAGGACACGATGGGGCGGCTCTGCATCACGCTTGAGGGCAACGGCAAGATCGGCATCGACTATGTTTCCCTCCTGCCCGCCACCGTGTGGGGGGATCAAAAGAAATACAAATACGGAAAACTTTCCCCCCGCATCGTCGAGGCAATGAAGAATTGCCATCCCTCCTTTTTGCGCTTCCCCGGCGGCTGCGTCGTTGAGGGGGACGTCGCGTTCGACTATCAATACAAGTGGAGAGAGACGGTCGGCCCGCTCGAACAGCGACGCCAGAAGCCGAGCGTGTGGCGTTACATGCAGTCCTACGGCATCGGATTCTATGAATATTTCTGCCTCTGCGAGGACCTCAAAATGGCGCCCCTTCCCGTGCTCCACTGCGGGCTTCTCTGCCAGATCCGCATGGGAGAACAGCGCAAGACGGGCTATCAGCGCATTGTCCCCGGGACGAAGCAGTTCCAGAGCGAGGTCATCGACAATGTGGCCGATCTCATCTACTTTGCCAAGGGAGATATCTCCTCGAGCGACAAAAACGAGGCATATTGGGCGAAAGTCCGCTCGGATATGGGGCACCCCGCTCCCTTTGAACTCGACTATATCGGCATCGGCAACGAGAATTGGGGCTATGAGTACTTCGACAACTTTGCCTCCTGCCTGCTCGGCGTAAGGCAATACATGTACAAGGGCAGGCTCACTGACCTCTTGAAGCTCTTCAATATCACCGTTGTGACGAGTGCGGGCGTGGATATCCGTCCGCAGGACAGCAACGATTCATGGAAAGTCATCAACGAGAAGTACCGCGGCATGATCGTAGACGAGCACGTCTACAATTCCTACCAGTGGTTTATCGACAACACCAAGCGGTACGACTGTTACGACAGAGAGGGCGCAAAGGTCTTTATGGGCGAATACGCCATGCACACGATGTCCGACGGCAGGGGACGGCTCAACGGCGACAACAATCTCAAGTCTGCCCTCTCGGAAGCGGCCTTTTTGACGGGATGCGAGAGGAATTCCGACGTCGTCAAAATGACCTGCTATGCGCCGCTCTTCGCCTCAACCTATCACTACCGCTGGACGCCCAACATGATCTGGTTCAACGCCCGTGACGTCATGCTCACGCCCAATTACTATGTCCAGCAGATGTTTGCGGGGAATGTCGGCAACTACACCCTGACGGACGTTTCAACTGTCAATGACGACAATGCGGGCGGCCTTCTCATCGGCGGACACCGCACGGCAAGCGCGGTTTCCAAGGTCCTCGTCAGAGATATCGCCACGAAAAAAGCGCTCTACGAACACGATTTTAAGGACGGCATGGGAGATTGGAAGGTCTATCCCAACTGCTGCGGCGGGCATATCGAAAACGGCGAGCTCATCATTGAGGAGAGCGAGGCGTTCAACGGCTTCTACTATGACGCCCAAAAGTTCGGCAACTGTGAGGTCGAGATTTCCTTCCGCCGTCTTTCGGGTGAACAGAGCTTCATCGGCGGCGTCGGGCTCGATGACGTCAGAGATATCGGCACCATGGACAGCGCAGGCTTCTCCATCTGCTGCCAATACGGCAAGAATCACAAGGGCTACGACGTTTCCTTCGATAAACGCGTGGACTTCATGCGAACCGTCTGCGAGATGATGGGCAAGGATAAATTCCTCGGCTATTCCCCCGAGGGCAATATCTTAAGGCTCATTTATACAACAAAGAGATTCACGGCCTTTATCTATAAGGATGATGAATGGCATGAAGTGCTCGACAAGAATATCTGGAAGGTGAACGAGCGCGTGTTCCAATCGGCGACGGTGGGAAACGACGGGAAAATTTATCTTAAGGTCGTCAATGTTTCCGAAGAGGACGAGGAGCTCTGCGCGGAGCTCAGGAACTTCGGCGAGAAAACAAAGGCGCATGTCATGACGCTTTGGGATGAGGACGTCACCGTCATCAATGAGATCAATGTGAAGGCGGGCAAAAAGGACAACATTGCGCCCGCCGAGAGCGAAATTTCCATTGAGAACAACGAACTCAGGACTCTCATCAAGAAAAACAGCGTGAGTGTGTTCGTCATCGAATAATTTCAAAAAAAAGGCCTCCTGCGGGAGGTCTTTTTTGTTGGGAACGATAGCAGTTTAAAATTCTTTGATTTATCTGCGCCTTCACATATCAACGAGCTTAATTGGAATTTACACCTGCAATTCATACAAATAATCCGTAAATTCTTTCTCGGTGCCGCGCTTCTTATAAGCGGTTTCACCCGTCACCTGAAAGCCAAGTTTTCTTACGACCTTATTCGACGCAATATTTTCCTTATTGACTCTTACAGTAATCTTTTTTGCTCCCTGCCTGACGGCATAATCAATCATGCCCTTTGCGGCCTCTGTAGCATATCCGTTTCTCTGATAATCTCTGTGAACGCAGTACGCAATATCATAAGTCCTTCCGTTATCGCTTACCATAAAGCTGCAGGTTCCAATTCTTACATGTGTATCTTTCAATTCGGAAATCAGGTAACAGCAGTCCTCGTCCTCGGATAATGCCTCTATTTCCCTGACATAACTCTCGTCGATCTCTTCCATGGCCTCGTCCGGCAAATATTCGCCCATTTCAGGATCGTTCCAAATGCCGATCGCAAATCGTGCGTCCTCTTTTTTGAAACTTCGCAGGTACAGCCTCAGCGTTTCTATTGTCTGTATTTTCATTTATATACCTCCCCGGCGCTCTTCATCGCATATTCCAATCCTTGATTCAAGATGACAGAATCCCGATTTATCGTTTTTCTTATTCTACTACACGCAGATTCAAAAGTCAACGACGTTATACAAACAATTCGTTCTCACCGCAAAAGGGCATTTCCTTTTCAAACATAGAAAATGCCGCGATAATTCAAGCCTTTTTCGCTTTCTCCCTTATCATGACTTTTCATATTCAAAAATCCTTTCTCATATCATATAGAGATGTTGGAGTTTCTTCCGCCGCGGCTGCAACTTGCCCTGCGGCACGTCAATTTCGATTTGCTCTACGAACTTCGGGTGAGAGCGGACAAGCCGCTCCTTGTCAACCTTGGGGGTACGTTCTGCTTTTTGAATGAAAACGGCGTCTGCGGCAGGGGAAATGCGCTCCGTCCCACGCAAAAAGAGGTACAGGACATTGTTCTCGCCGCGAGCGGACACTCCGTCTATGCCGTCGAAAACCAGCTGCGGCAGGGATTTCTGACGGGCGGGGCGGGGGAACGCATCGGCATTGCGGGCACATACGTCTATGACGGCGGAAAGGTGCTTTCCGTCAATCACATGACTTCGCTCTGCATCCGCATTCCGCATGCCATTCACGGTTGCGCCGAGGAGATCTACCGCCGCTGTTTTGCGGAAGGGATCTGTTCCGTTCTCATCCTTTCGCCGCCCGGGGAGGGGAAAACGACGATCCTGCGGGATCTCAGCCGCCTTGTTTCGGAGAGAACAAATCAAAATATCCTCGTGAGCGACGAGCGCGGAGAGCTTTCGGCGGGGGAATTGGGGGAAACGGCCGACATCATCTGTTTTGCGGACAAGCTGACCGCCTTTACAGCGGGGATCAGGGCGCTCCGACCCGATATCATCGTCACGGATGAACTTCTGACGGAGGATTTTAAGGCTGTCAAGCGGGCCCTTGCGGCGGGGATCGATGTGTTTGCGTCGGCACATTTGAAGAGATTTGAGGACGTCCCCGAGAAGATCTTTTCCCGCTATGTTCTCCTAAGCGGGCTCGGCGCTGTGGACAAGATCGTGGACAGAGAGGGGAATCATGTGGCTTAAGCTCCTGCTCTCCGCGCTCATCATTGCATTTTGTACCCTTCTCGGCTATCTTGCCTCCTCCAAATACAGGTCAAGGCGGGCCTTTTATGCCCAAATGTATGCCTTTAATGAGCGGTATCTCAATGAGCTTGCCTTCTCGCGCAGGTCGCTGAAAGAACTTTTCGGGGAGATCGGAGAGGAGGGAGATTTCTACGATCTTTTGAAACGCCGCGGCGGGGAGGTGAAACTCTCCTATCTGACGGAACAGGAGAGGAAAGAGTGCGAGGATTACCTCAACATGCTCGGCGCGGGGGATTCCTTCTCCCAAAATAACTATTTTTCGGCCAAGAAACAGGTCATTGAGGAGAAAAAGTCGGAGAGTGAGAGCGCGGCGCGGGAGCATCAAAGCCTGTATCTCAAATTGGGACTTCTCGCGGGGCTCGCCTTTGTCATTCTTATCATATAGCGTATGGATATATCGATCATCTTCAAACTTGCCGCCATCGGCATCATCGTCACCGTCGTATGTCAGGTGCTGAAAAGATCTGAAAGAGAGGATATCTCCACCGTCGTTTCCATCGTCGGGCTCGTGATCGCGCTCATGGTGGCCGTGACGATGATCGGGGACCTCTTTGACGCAATTCAAACCATCTTCGGAGTGTACTGACATGCAGATATTCCAGCTTGTCGGGATCGCATTTGTGACCGCCGTCGCCGCGCTGATCCTGAAGGGGACGAAGCCCGAACTCGCCTTTGCCGTGACGGTGGCGGGTTCCATCATTCTGTTGCTCTTTGTGTTTGAAATGCTCAAGGGGACCGTTGCGATCTTCGGCGACATTGCCGACGAGGCGGGGCTGAATTCCTCCCTCATTAAAATACTGCTGAAAATGGTGGGGATCGGCTACCTCGTGGAATTCAGCGCGGGGATCCTGAATGACTTTGGGCAAAATTCCGTGGCGGACAAGCTCATCTTTTGCGGAAAAGTACTCATTTTAGTGCTTGCGATCCCCATTTTGGAGAGCGTTTTGACGCTCATCAAACAACTTTTGGGGTATATCGGATGATGGGGCGGAAGCGGGGACGGAAAAGGGTCCTGATTCTCGCCTTGGGTCTGCTGTTTCTGTTTTTGCTGAGCCTCGGGGTTGGCATTCATGCAAGCGCAAGCGGCAAATCGGAGGGAGAGCAAGCCGCTTCCGACCTGCTCAATGAGAACATCAAGGACCTTATCGGCGCGCTCGATACGGAGGAGCTGCAAAATTATCTCGATTCCCTTTCGTCATTCCGCGGGATCTCGGTCAAAGATAAACTTCTCGGCGTCATCACGGGGGATCTCGATCTCGATTACAGCTCTCTATCGGGCGCGGTATTATCTCTCATTTGGGATGAGGGGAAGATCATGCTTCCCGCATTTGCGATCATTTTGGCCGTGACACTCCTCTGCGGTATCCTCAATTCTGCGAAAAGTGAGCTTTTGCAGAGTACTATGTCAGACATAATACATTTCGTGGGCTATCTTTCCGTGGGCGCCGCCGTGCTTGCATGCCTCATTTCGGTGCTCGATGCGGGCTTTTCGGCAATTTCCTCCATGCAGCGGCAGATGGAGCTCGTCTATCCGCTCCTTCTCACCCTCATGGCGGCAAGCGGGGGCGCGGTATCGGTGGGGATCTTCCGTCCCGCCGTGGCGTTCATGAGCGGGGGGATCTGCGAACTTTTTACCTCCGTCGTCCTGCCGACTTCCGTCGTCGTCATCGTTCTCGCTTTTGTGGGAAATCTCTCGGAGGAAGTGCGCACAGAAAAGCTCGGTGAGCTCTTTAAGAGCGTCAATAAGTGGCTGATAGGACTAACCTTGGGGCTCTTTTCAATCTTTTTGACGGTACAGGGGATGGCCGCAGCGCAGTACGATGGGATCTCGCTCAAGGCGGCGAAGTACGTCCTTTCGGGTTCCGTGCCTCTCGTCGGCGGATTCCTGTCGGGCGGGGTGGAACTTGTCGTCGCGGGGAGTTCTCTCATCAAGAATGCGCTCGGCTCCTTTGCGGTCTTTCTGCTCTTCGGGACCATCCTCCGTCCCGTGCTCCTGTTTGTGGTCTTTCAGCTCTTTCTACGGATGGCCGCGGCGGCGACGGAGCCCGTCGGGGGCAAGATCTCCGCGTTTTTGTCCCGTCTTGCGGGGGACTGCAGTTTTTTCCTCGCGGGCCTGCTCTGTATCGCCTTTCTGTACTTTCTTTCGATCTTGCTGTTGGTTTGCTCGTCGGGGGTGTTTTTCTGATGGAGGGGTATGTGCTGAGCGTTGCGGGCGTCATTTTGATCTCCGCCGTCATTTCCATCATTGCCCCGAGCGGGAAGATGGGGAAGTTTGTGAAGTCCATCTCCCGCCTGTTTATCTTTGTCGTTCTCATTTCACCCTTTGTCCGCTTCGCAAAGGATCCCGAAACATTCTTCCCGAGCGCGGAGCTCAAAGAGGACGATAGCTTTTTGAGGATATACGCCATGAAGCTCTCTGAGGCAGACGAAGCGGAGATCTCCGCATGGATGACAAAGGAGTACGGCGTGGGAACGTCCGTCCTCGTTTCGCGTTCTTCCGACGATTTCTCCTATCAAAAAATCGTCGTGAGGGTCACCGATTTCGGAATAAACGGGGAAGAAAGTCATATAGATATAATGTCTGCGGCAAGAGTGCGGCTTTTGGAGCGGTACGGCTGCGAGGTGGAGGTCGGAGAAGGGTGAAGATCCGCGAAATGTTCAAAAATAAGACCTTCCGCCTCGCCCTCATCGGGGCGGCCGCGCTCCTCCTGCTTCTCCTCGTCTATTTTGTCTTTTTCCGCCCAAGCACTCCTTCCGCCTATGAGGCGACCGAACAGGAAAGACGTCTGAGCGTCCTCCTCGAGGAGATCGAGGGCGTGAAGTCCGCAACCGTCATGATCACCGAACAGGAGGGGAAGCCCGTTAGCGCAGTCGTCATATTCAAGGGGGAGGACGGGATCCTGCTCCGCACAAGACTCATGGAGGTCGCCGCAAGCGCACTCTCCCTCAGAACGCGGGATATTCTCGTCTACCCCGCCGGAAAATAAGGAAATTATTGTAGTAAGGAGATAAAACCATGTCCAACACAAAAAAGATCGCGATCATGTCCACCCTCGTCCTGCTGCTCGCCGTAGTTGCCGTTGTCAACTTCGTCCTTGCGGGCACGCAGAACACCCCCGTTGACGGCAGCGCCGCCGTCAAGGCGACCTACTTCACGACGTACAGAGATACCCGCAACTCCACGCGCAGCGAAGAGCTCGTCCAGCTCGACAGCGTCATCGCGGCATATGCCAAGGATTCGGCGGAATATACGGAGGCCGTCGCAAAGAAGCAGGACCTTGTCGAACTCATGGAGGATGAACTCGTGCTCGAATCCATCATCAAGGCCATCGGTTTCTCGGACGCCGCCGTCACCATCACGGATGCAAACAATATCAACGTATTCGTCAATTCCGACGAGCTCACCGAGGACAATATCACAAAAATCTTCTATGCGCTCGAAATTGAATACAATGTCCGCAACGGAAATGTAATAATTATGCCCGTTTATGCAGAAAGTTAAGAAAAAACAGTGGTAAATTCTAAAAGAATGTGCTATAATAGGCTTCAAAGGAGCTATTATGGCAAGCATCAAATATAATCCGAACGGCCAAAAGGGGAAAATCACCTATAATTCCGATATCGTGAGCGGGATCGTCGTCCTGAGTCTGCAGGAAACGGAGGGCATCGAGCTCGTTCCCTCCAAGAGCAAGGGCATCAAGCTCTGCTTTGAAAAGGAGGGGATCTTCGTGGACATTTCCGTGATCGCCCACTACGGATATAAGGTTCCCGAACTCGCCTATCGCATCCAGCAGAATATCAAACAGATGGTCGAGTCCATGACAAAGTACAAGATCGCCAAAGTGGATGTGCATGTGCAGAGCGTTGTTTTCCCCGACGCCGCACAGCCCGAGAGTTCCGCCGAGCAGACGGTCCAAGAGGATACGGTAAATAATAATTGAAGTTTCCCCCTTGCAATGACAGGGGGAAATCTTACTTTAGGAGAAAAGTATGAGAAGCGACGCACGGGAAGCGGCATTCAAGGTCATATTTTCAGATCTCTTTCATGAGGACGACGGGGAGCTCCGCCGATCCGTCTTTCGTCATGATCATCTGTCGGAGGAGGATTCCTCGTTTGCGAAGGCGCTCATCGACTGCGTGAACGCACACAAAGAGGAATTCCTTTCGATCATATCCGAGAGGACCACGCGCTATCCCGACTATCGTATCTTTGCGGTGGATCGGGCGATCATGCTCATTGCGCTTGCGGAGATCAAATATTTTGACGATATTCCGCCCGT
>CANQUY010000041.1 GCA_947627125.1 uncultured Clostridia bacterium | reverse complement strand
CCCCGGCCGTAAAGCCGAGCGGAAAGCGGCGTTTTACCGCATTCAGATCGAGATAGGGCGCGACTTCCTCCTCGGTGAGCAGGAGGGAGAGATTTCCCCCGTTCCGCTCATCCCAGCCGAGGCGGTACATGTTGCTTGTGGCCTTTGCGAATGCCCTCAAAAAGGGCGACGAAAGCATATCCTTCATACTCTCTCCTTTAACACTTTGCTCTCATATGAGCGGACGCGGGCGAGGACGTCCTCATTAAGCCCCTCCCTGCGGAGATATTCCTCCCAAACGTCGCCGAAGGGCAGCGTCTTGACTCTCTCCTGAAGGTCCATGAGGGCGGTGAAATCTCCCTCGTCCTGCAATTTCCGCATGGCGTCATGGGGAAGGAGCAGGGCATACAGGAGCGCCTTTTGCATGGAACGTTGGCCCGTGACCCACGCGAAGATGCGGTTGATGCTCGCGTCGAAGTAATCGAGCCCGATGAGGACCTTCTTCGTTGCGTCGTTGCGCACGATCTCCTTGGCGATCTCTTTGAGCTCATCCTCGAAGAGAACGACATGGTCGCTGTCCCAGCGGACGCCGCGAGTCACATGCAGGGCGACCCTGTCGTAGAACGCGAGAAGCGCGGGGATCTTGTCCGAAACATATTCCAAGGGATGGTAGTGACCGTTGTCGAGCAGACAGCAGATACCATTTTTCGCGGCATAGTTCTGATAAAATTCGTTGCTCCCCACCGTGTAACTCTCGACGCCGATGCCGAATACCTTGCTCTCGACGGCGGGAATGACCCATTCTCTGTCGTAATCCTTCAAAATTTCGTCGAGAGATCCCTTGAGGCGCATGCGGGGGCCCAGACGGTCTGCGGGCACGTCCTTGAATCCGTCGGGGATCCAAATGTTGACGAGGCAGGGTTTCCCGAATGCCTTGCCGAGCTCCGCCGCGATCTCCATACAGCGTTTGCCGTGCTCCACCCAGAAGGAACGGACGCTCTTTGAGGGGGAGGAAAGAGTGAGTCCGTCCTTCATATTGGGGTGGGCGAAAAACGTGGGGTTAAAGTCGATGCCGTCGAGCCCGAGCTCTTTGGCGAATTCCACCCACGGAATGAAATGTTTGAATGTGTACCTGTCACGGTCTATCTTCCCCGCATCTTCGCCCAAAATGGCGTAACTTGCGTGGAGATTGAGCCGTTTTTTCCCGGGCATGAGAGAGAACGCCTCCCTGATATCCGCCTTGAGCTCTTCAAAGTTGCGAGCGCGGCCCATGTAATTGCCCGTCGTCTGAATGCCTCCCGAGAGGCTCCCCGCGCCGTCAAAACCGATGACGTCGTCGCCCTGCCAGCAATGGATGCTGACGGGGATATCTTTGAGCGCCTCTATCGCCGATTCCGTATCGACGCCGAACGCCGCATATGCTTTCTGATATTCTTTCATGCCGTAAATTCCTCCGTTTCAAACGATCTTGCCACAATGGCGGGCGCGTCCTTGAGAGAGAGTTCCCCCATCGCGTCCATCTGCACGAGAAGGTTGCCGATCGCGGTCGCCTCCGTGGGTCCCGCTATCACTTTGACCTTCGCGGCCTCTGCGGTCAGGCGGTTCAGAAAAGAATTCTTGCTCCCGCCGCCGAAGATATTGAGTTCTCTGTACTGCTCCCCCGTGACCGAAGAGATCTCGGTGAGCGCGTTGCGATAGCAGACCGCAAGCCCCTTGAAGGCCGCATAGAGCGCCTCGCCGAGCGAAAGTTTTCTCCCGACTTCCGCCTCGATCTGCATTTTCATATTCTTGGGCGCGAGATAGGCCGTGCCGTTGACATCGATCTCGCAGTCGCATTTGCTCTGTTCCGCAAGCGCGGCAAGCTGAACAAAGGAGAGCTGCGGGGCCTCCTCCTCGCGTAGACGCTGGACGATCCAGAGCCCCATGATATTCTTTTGAAATCTGTATCTGCCGAAGAGGTGACCCTCATTCGAGAAGTTGTAGGCGCGGCACTTCTCCTCCGTGTGCGCCGTATTCTGCACTGTGCCGAGGAGAGACCATGTCCCGCTCGAGAGATATGCCCCCTTCCCCGCAAGGGAAGCGACGACGGCGCTTGCCGTATCGTGCGTGGCGGGGAGAACGACGAGGGCGTTGTAGCCGACCTGTTCCCTGATCTCCTTGGAAAAACTGCCGAGAACGGCGCCGGGCTGTGTGAGCGGGGTGAAGAGCTTGGAGGGATAGCCGAGCGATCGCAGGATCCCCTCGTCCCATGTGTGTTTGGCGGCGTTTACGAGCCCCGTCGAGGTGGCGTTCGTATACTCCCGCGCCATCTTCCCCGTCAGAATAAAGTGACGATAATCGGGGAGCATGAGCATGGTCTGCGCCCTGTCGAGCGCACCGCTCTTGCGGTCAGCCGCGAGCTGGTAGACGGTGTTGAAGGTCTGAAACTGAATGCCCGTCCTCTGATAGAGCACGTCGAAGGGGACTTTTCCGTGGACGGCGGAGATGACGGACTGCGTGCGCTCCGAACGGTACGCATGCACGGGGCCGACGAGGGACTTGTCGCGGTCGAGCAGAGCATAATCCACCGCCCACGTATCGATGCCGACGCACTTGGGGGGACGCCCCATTTCGCCCGCTTTCTTCAGACCGTTGATGATCTCCTGCCTGAGATATCCGATGTCCCAGACGAGCCCGCCGTCCTGCATGACGGGGGAATTCCGAAAGCGGTAGATCTCCTCGATGGTGAGAATTCCATCCCTGACGGAGCCGAGAATATGTCTGCCCGAAGAAGCCCCGATATCGATTGCAAGAAACTCATTCATGTTCCCACCTCACATTTATGATACCATAAAATGAAAATATTGTCCATATATGCGCGAAAACTTGACAAAACTTCAAAAATATGCTACAATATGAGCAAATTCGGAAGTGAAATATGTTAAATGACGCAAGAAAGAATGAAATCCTCTCTCTTTTGAGAAAACAGGGCTCCGCCACCGTCAGCGAACTCGCCAAAAAGCTGTATGCGAGCGAGGCGACGATCCGCCGCGATCTCATCGAACTGCAGGACCTCGGTGTCCTCCGCAGGAGCCACGGCGGCGCGGTTCTGCTGGAAGCGGCCGACGAGGTTTCCATCCTCGTGCGCATGACGGAGAATGCGGAATCCAAGGCGCAGATCGCCAAGAAGGCCATCGAGCACCTTCCCACCGACTTCAAGACGGTGTTTTTGGACAACTCCTCCACCGTGCTCGCCGTCGCCCAGCAGATGAACCTCACCGAAAAGACGGTCATCACCAATTCCCTGCAGGCGGTTTCCGTACTGTCGCATATCCGCGGGATCAATCTCATCATTCCCGGGGGAACGGTTTCGCCGCACGGGTACGCCATCTCGGGGAGCTGGACGACCAAGCTGATGCAGGAATTCCGTTTTGATCTCATGCTGACGTCCTGCTCCGCGCTCGATAGTACGGGTACATACGAGTTCTCCCTCGACCAGAGAGAGATCAAGCGGACGGTGTTCCAATATTCCGTCTTTCGCGTGCTCGTCGCCGACCAGAGCAAGTTCGACCAGTCGGGGACCTACCTTCTCGAGCCCCTCTCGGCGTTCGACATGCTCATCTTCGACGAGCTGTCCAAATCCCGCCGCGAGGCGCTGAAGGAATTGCCAATCATCGTTTAGACGCGTCCGAAAGATCGAGAGAGGTCACCCTCTCTTTTTCTTTTTGGCGAGGAGAAGCGCGAAGAGGAGAAGTGAAAGGGAGATCCCTCCGCCCGCCGCCGCGCCGATGACGCCGCCGCACCCCTTCTTTTCCTCCGCGGGAGGTTTTGTTCCTCCCTGCTCGGGATCCTTTGTCGGGTCCTCCGAAGGGGGCTCCGCCTTTGCGGCGTTGTCGAGAATGTTCTTTACCTCCGCCGTGAGCCCGTCGAGCTTGCGCTGCGTCGTATAGACGCTGCCGAGGGCCTCCCTGAGTTCCTCTACCGCTCCGTCGAGCAGGGCGGCGTCGGCCGCGGAAATGGTTCCCCTCTCGCTCTCTGCCCTTGCGAGGATCTCGTTCGCCGCGGTTCTGTCTACCATCTGTTCCGCCGTGTAGTCCATGCCGTCGGGAAGCGCAAAGAGAACTGCATCTCCCGCCGCAAGGGAGATATTGAGGGTGCCGTCCCCGGGGAGTTCGACATCTTTAAGCGTGCCATCCTCGGGACTGACCCGCTGGAGCGATCGGATCCCCCTGCCGAGGAACACACACGTTTCCATCGCCTCGGTAAAGTCGTTGTTGACGAGCATCACATAATTGCGGCCAGTATCCTTATCTCTCATCAGCGAAACGGTGTAGGGAACGTCGTCCATGCTCTGGAACACAAAGTCGTCGGGCACGGGCAGCTGTCCGCCGTACAGCGGGCCGTTGAGATAGACTTCGAGGCTGTCGAGCTTCGCAAGCGTCCTCCCGAGGTTGTGGATCTCCCTGTTGAGCTTGGAAACCGCGTCGTACGTCTTGGGGTTGGGGATGCCCGTATCGCTGACGATTGCGTCGTGGAAGGTTTCCCCGCGGTTTGTGGGCAGGAACCAGGTGAAGTAGGAGAGCTGTTTATAGCCGTAGGCAAGGGAAGCCATCGCCTGATAGCGGATCTCAGAGGGCGAGGGCGAGCGCTTATTCACGCCGCCGTTGGATTGCAGGTAGGTCGCCGTCTTTACGCCGTAATCGAGCCCGATTTTGCGCATGGCGTCAAGGTGGGAGAAGAAGTTCTCGCGGTCCATGTCCTTGCCGAATCCCGTGTAGGGGTAAAAATCGTACATGATATAGTCCTGCGGAACGCCCTTTGCCTCGGTCGCCTCCAGCCAGGACGCGACGTGATCGCGATATGCCTCCTCGCCGCCCGCATAGGCCATCATGGGGAGGAAGTTGAGGTGGGCGTAAGCATCGGGATCCGTCCTCTTCATCGCCGCATATACGCGGGCATATGCCGAGAGGTCCGCATTGGGCGCAGGTTCGTCCCATATGTAGTAGCCGCCGACGCCCGGGACGTTGCGGTATTCCTCGACGAGCGAAACGATATCTTCATCGGACATGCCGAGAAGGTTCTGCCCGAAGCGGGTATCCGCCACGGTGAGATACATGCCGTATTTATCTGCATACTCCGCCGCCTTGAGATTGTCCTCCTTGGTGTGGATGAGCATCCCCGTATTGTCGTTGTCGGTGACGTTGGCGAGCCAGTCGATATCGGCGTCATGAAGGAGCTTGAACTGCTCATCCCATCTCTCGTCCCCCTCCCCTCCCTCGAGATAGCTCTTCGTGGGGAGCCAAAAGACGGAGATCGTGATATTTTCGTCGAAATCGAACTTCTTCTCCACGACGGAAACGGAAACCGTCTGTTCGTCGATCTCGCCGCCGCCCACGCGGATCACCGTGCCGCCGACCCCCTTTGCCGTGACGACGCCGTCGGGAGAAACGGAGGCCACGGAGCTATCGTCGCTCTTCCATGTGAGCGCAGAGGCATCAACGCCCGCCGCCGTCAGGGTGAGTTTTTCCGACGCGCCGAGTTTGAGCTTGAGGGCCCGCTTGTTGAGGGAAACGGCGGGGTGGGAGATCTTGCCGAAAACGGCCATTTCGGAGATCTGGACGAGCTTTCCGTCATTGCCGCCGCCCCCGCCCGTGAAATTATCGTCGCCCGTACGTCCCGTCACATACAGGCGCACATAGCTCGCCGACGGCATTTCGGGGAGATCCACGGAGAGCGGTTCCGTCGGCGTTTGGAAACTTGTGAATGTTTTGACCGTCTGCCAATCGTTTTCCGCACCCGTCGCAGAAACCTGCAGCTGAAAATCCACGGGGAAACACTCGCCGTAGTTATCCGCATGGTCATTGCGCGGGAAGAGGACGATGCGGGAGATTTTGCACTCCGCCTGCAAGTCCACGGATACCCATGCGACTGAGTGGGAATCCGTCGCTTCGCCCGGTATCGTCGTCCAGCCGTTCGGGGGCTGCATACCCGGGGTCCCGATCTTGCCGTCCGTCAAAAACGCCGCCGACCACCCCTCAGCCGGCACTTCATAGGTGGAGGAAGCCGTCACGGGCTTGTTGAGCGAGAGGTTTTCCGCGCCCTGCGGGCAGTAGGAAGAGATCGCGCTGTCTGCCGCCGCAAAGACGCTTGCGGGCTTCAGCAGAAGAAATCCGCAGAACAGAAAGAGAGCGGCGAGCAGGGCGGCAGTGAAGATACAAAGGTCGAATTTGGTTTTTTTCATCGGTTTCCCTCCGAATTTTTATGATTTTTGCGGATGCAGAATGCCGCCGCGAGGAGCAGGACGATTGCACATGTTCCGATCACGGAGCCGCAACCGCTTTCTTTCTCCCCTTCGGACGGGGAGGCAGGCTCCTCTATGGAAGGATCCTCGGGCGCGGGTTCCGCCGTTTCGCCCCCTGCGGGGAGGGAAAAGAGCGCTCCGTCCCCCGCGTCCAGCGTCAAAGAGAGCGTTCCGTCCGCCGCGAGGTATTCCGTTACCGCTTCGCCGTTCTCGGGGCTGATGCGCCGCAAAAAGGTGAAGCCGTCGAGCTTGACCTCCGTCGTCAGCGGGGCGGCATAGTCGTTATTGACGACCATGAGATAGTCCCTTGCCGTTTCCCTGTCTGTGAGGCGGGAAACGGTATAATTTTTGCTGTCTGTAGGCTGAAGGACAAAGTTTTCGGGGATCCCCTCCTGCCAGCCCCACTGCGTGCCGTTGAGGTAGACTTCCTCCGCATCCAGCCCGATAAGCGTCTTGCCGAGCGCGTGGATCTCCGCATTGAGGTCCGTGACGGGACCGTAATAGTAGGGATCGGCTGCGCCGTTTTCATCAACGATGGACTTGGAAAATGTTTCGCCGTTGCGGTTCGTGGGAAGGAACCATGTAAAGTAGGAGAGCTGTTTGCAGCCGTATGCGAGGGAGAGCATCGCCTCATAGCGGATCTCCGACGGCGTTGTACTGCGGAAAGAGAGCGCGCCGTTCGACTGCAACACCGAACTGACCGATTGCAGATAATTTGCAGTCTTGACGCCGTATTCGAGCCCGACTTCGCGCACGGCGGCGAGATTGGCGAAGTAGATATCCCTCGCCATGCCGCCCTCCGTGCCCGTAAAGGGATAGAAGTCGAACATGAGATAGTCCTGCGGGAAGCCGCAGTCCTCGCCCGCCTGAAGCCAGCTCCGCAGAACGGCGCGGTAGCGTTCATCCGCCGCGCTGTCGAGAGTGCCGACAGGCCTTCCGTAGGCGTGAATGGGCTGAAAGTTGAGATGGGTATAACCCGCTTCGTCCGCAAGTTTGATGGCCTCGTGGACAAAGGCGTAGGGCATCGGGTCGAAGGGCTCGTCGAGGATATAATATCCTCCCACCCCCGGGACGTTGCGATATTCGTCGATGAGGCCCTGTATCTCCGCCGCGCTCATCTGCAGAAAGCCCGAAAACCGCTCGTCCGCGACGCTCACGCGCATGCCGTATTTATAGGCATAGGCGGCCATCTTGAGATTGGTTTCCTTGGTGTTTTCCTGCCGAGGGACAGAGCCGATGTTCTGTTGGCGGTCCCTGCCCGTAACGTTGCAGAGATAGTCGATATGGGCGTCCGAGAGGAGCTTGAACTGTTCGTCCCACCGTTCGTCCCCCTCTCCCCCGTTCATGTACTCCGCCGTGGGCGGCCAGAACACAGAGATGAGGATATTGTCGTCGAAATCGCGTTCCTGCGGAATGACGTGGACGGGAATGGTACAGGCCGCGCCGCCGCGCTCGGCAGTCACTTCCGTATCTCCGACGCCGACGCCCTTCACGACGCCGTTATCGGATACCATGGCGACCGATTCATCCCCGCTGTAGAATGCGACGTTTCCGCCGCCCTCCGCCGAGATGAGTTCCGATTCGCCCAAAGAGA
Organism: uncultured Clostridia bacterium; assembly: GCA_947627125.1. Taxonomy (GTDB): domain Bacteria; phylum Bacillota; class Clostridia; order Christensenellales; family Borkfalkiaceae; genus Gallimonas. Next base: position 5,533 of record CANQUY010000041.1, on the reverse strand, counting down.
GCTCCAACGCGGGCTTGTTCAGCGTGAGCTGCCCCGCCGCCGACGCGCGCACGGCGGGACCGACCAGTCCCCCGCACAAGAGGACAAACGCCGCAATGAGGCTTGCCGCCCGATTCAATTTCATGTTTGCCTCCGACTGTGAACAGAGCGGGACCCGACATAACGGATCCCGCCTGCCCTTGATGAAAGATTATTCCTCTCTCTTCTTCGCCGCAAAGATCACAGCGAATGCGCCGAGCGCGATGGTACCGAGCGCGATGAGCCAGCCGTAGCCGCCGATCACACTGCCGCAGCCGTTGTCCGCTTCGCCGCCGGGGTTGTCGCCGCCGGGATTCGTGCCGGGGTCCTCACCGGGCGTATCGCCGCCGGGGTTCGTACCGGGATTATCGCCGGGGTTCGTGCCGGGGGTGTCGCCGCCGGGATTCGTGCCGGGTTCGGTTGCGCCGTAGCCGCCGAGAACAACTTCGGCCGAGGAACCCGCCGTGGCGTTCTCCGTCGTGACGGTGAAGATGACGGCCTTCATGTTGTAATCACCGACTGCAGACGCGCTGATATTGTAGGGACGGCCCGCGAGCGTGAGCGAGATCCCGCCGTTGTTTTCTTTGATCTCGAAGTTGTGGTTCCCCGATGCGCTGTTATTGCCGTCATTGGGGGCAACGGGTCTTTCGCCGCTCCCCGCGAGCTTCGCGCCTTCAGCGTTATAGAGCCCGTAAGAGATATAGAGCGCCTGCGTAGAGGATGTGACTCTGTCGTCGGGGAAGTTGGCGTAGATACTGACGATGAACGTGATGCCGCTCAGCGGATCGAAGAATTTCAGGGTGACGCTCGTCGCCTTATCGTAAACTCCCCTCTCGTAGTAGGCGTCGATCGTGGAGAAGTTGATGCCGAGCTTGAAGCCTTCCGAAATGTCGTAGGTTTGCGCTTTGGTCGCACGGGCTGTATTGCCCGCGAGGGTGAAACCGTTCTCCGTCACTGCCGCTCCCGTTGCAAGGGCGTTGCCGTCCTTGAAGGTATCCACATAGACGTAGCAGGGGTACACCGTGCCGTCTGCCGTCACAAGGAACTGCTGTGCGCCGACTTCGTCCTTGATGGCCTCTTTTCTGAGAATGAGCTTGCCGTCCTCGACTGCGTATTGTTCGGAGGGAATCGCCTCTTCGTTCGACAGGATCCCGCTCACCGTCGTGGCGCCGAGGTCAAACGTGACGTCCTCAATGGCTCCCTTGGTGGCATAAGCGATCTGAACGTCGCCCATGTCGCTGTTCGTGTACGACATCTTGAACGCGGTACCCGTTTCTTTCTCTGTATCCCAAATGAAGATCTGTCCATCCTTCGTATAGGCCTTGCCGGAGAAGTATTCCGCCTTGATCGTGAGCTTGCCGTCCGCATAGCTGTACTGCGTTGCGGGAATAGCGGCGCCGCTCTCGTCCGTCAGTTCGAGCTTGCCGCTCGTGTTGAGAAGGTCAAGGGTGAAGTCTGTCGCCTTGCCGAGGTCCATCGCATACTTGCTGTCGTCCTGCGGTCCGTTGATGACAACAGGATTGAGGTGCGAATTGACGGTGAAGTTGAATTCCCCTTGATTGTTGTTGAAGAACCAGCCGACCCATGCCTTACCGTCGGGGAAGTCCTTCTGCGTCTTTGTGAACACGGCTCCGACAACGATCTCACCGTTGATCTTGATATAGCCGTCCTCGGGGTTTTCCGCACCGAAGCTGATCTCGATGAAGTTGTTCTTCATGGAGGTATTGTTCGCGTGCTCCACGGTGTTCCCGTCCTTGAAGGAGCCGTTCATGCCCTGCATGTTGTGTCTGCCCTGGCCGAACAGAATGAAGCAGAAAGTGTTGCCGTTGTTCGGCGAGGTTTCATTGGAGAAGTATTCCGAGATGGCGGGCGTGTTCATGATGGAGATGAGCCCCCATTCCACGCTCGGGTCGAGCGTCGCGTATTCGATATAGATGGGCTTCGTGACGTCGATGGAGTTCTCGTAGAAGATACGGGAGGATTTTGTGGCCGTGTTCAGCTTCTTCATCGTCGCGGAGGAATAGAATTTATCCTGCTTGAGGGTACCGTCCACATAGTCGATGCCCTCGCGGTAACGGACGCCGTAGGGCGAGCTCGACGCCGCAACGTAAGCCGTCACGCGGAGATTGTGTTTGCCGAGTTTGATCTGAAGGATCGTGGAGGAGTGGCCGTTGAAGAGCTTTTCCGCGCACGCCTTGGTGAAGGTGATCGTATACTTGTTGTTTTCGCCCTTTGTCACGGTGAAATCGGTGGCTTCGAGCGCTACCGCAGCATCCGTCGCCGCCGCCTGATAGGTGATCGTCGTGCCGTTCACGGGATCCGCTTCCCCGCTGTAGGTGAAGGAAACCGTGAATGCATCAACTGCGTCGAGGGCGAGGTCGCTGTCCTCGAGTACGGGAGGTTCCTCAAAGAGGATCTTGAGCGCAACGGCAACGTCGCCGTAGTCCTTGCCGTCCTTCTCGAAGGAGAGCGTGAGATAGCTGACCGACTCAAAATCGTTCGTGGGGATCTTGTTGAGTTCCGCCTCGGGAAGGGTGAGCTTCGCGCTCTTACCGTCGCTCTCCGCAACCAGTGCGGGCGTGACGTTCTCCGTCTTGCCGTTGACCTTGACCGTCACGGTGCAGCCCTCTCCGAAGATCGCCTCCGAGGAGGAGAGATCCATCGTGAGGTCCTTGCCGAACTGCCCCGCCTGAATGGCCTCCTTAGCGTTGAGGCTCGTATTGAGCGCAACGACGGAACCGGGCTCCGTGACTGCGAGCAGGGGATCTCCGCTGCCGTTATAGTTGATGGCGAGATAGGCGCCCTCCGTGAACATGGAGGCAACGAGCTCCTTGCTCGTCCCCGAATCGGCGCGTCCCTCGGCCAATGTTACAGGCTGGTTGGTGCTCTCATTCAGAAGCTCCACGCCGCCGATCTTGATATAGGAAGCGTCCTCTGCCGCCTTCCCTTCGCCGATGTGGATCTCCACGGGGACCATCCCGTCCTTGAAGTTTTCGCCGTCGACGCCGTTGATCCCGCCGTGCGTGCCGTTCGTCGACGCGGAGAACACGCGGTTATCCTGCAGGATCATGTGGTTGTTCTCGTTCTCGAATCCGATGGTGTGCCAAGGGAATGCCGTCAGATCCGAGCCTGCAAGGTTCCACGGATAGACCGTCGCCGTGGTGCTATTGCAGATGGTAAAGCCGCTCCACGGCACGGACGCCGCATAATACATATAGAACACGCCCGTCCTGTTGGGGAGCTGCATGATATCCACCGATCTGTTGATCATGAACGCATTCGCCGAAACGGTGACGATTTCATCGCCGATGGATACGGGAGTTGCGGAAATTGCCCACTTTTCATCGGCGGCCGCACTCGCACGCGTCACGCCCGTCAGGGCGAATCCCGCCGCAGCGGTCCCGACGCAGCACACCGCAAGCAGCGACGCGCATGAAAGTTTGAATTTTTTTGTCAGTTTCATAAGGTTTCCTCCTTGATTTTTTGATTTAGTACGCCAATCTGTAGGCGTAGTTGAGGCGGCCTGCGGGAGCGCAATCTCCGCCGCAGTAGAATGCCTCGATGTCGCCGAAGCCGTACACGCCGACGCCGTCGTTTTCGTCCGTCTTTTTGACGCCGAAGATGTTGTCGCACGCCTTGACGCCGATGACGTCCTTCGATGTGATGCCGAGCGCTTCAAGCGGAATGGAGTAGGCGATGAAGCGATCCTTTACCGCATATTCCGCTTTTACTTCCAAAAGCTCCGTCAGGACCTTTCCGTCCTCGTCCTCGGAGAGCTTCTCGATGGAAGTCATCTTTCCGTCGGGACTGCGGTTGATGACGAAATTGTACCCTTGCCAGCCTCCTTTCCCCGTAGAGAGATAGAGGTTCATCCAGCAGCCGTCCCCCGCTTCATAGGGAGTGATCGCGGCCTTTGCGCTGACAAGAACGTACAGATTTTTCTCATCGTTTGCGATCTTGACATATTCGATATCGTTGCGGGCGGAATCGTCCGTATAGTGGTAGACGTGGCCCACGCTGTCCTTATCCCGCACGCTGAGATCGCCCGAGAGGGCAAGATATTTGGCCTTGACCTTTTCCCATGCGGTGAGGTCGTCGATGCTGAGGGTGGTTTTCTGCCACATTGCCGCATCGGACTTCCTTTCGGAGCTCTTCGCCTTGAATTTGGAGGCATTGGCCGCGAGCTGCATATAGAAGTTGTCCGCATAGCCGCTCTTGTCGCGCATCATCTCACAGTCGCGGGAGAACTCCACCGAGAAAGTATCCACAAAGATGGAATGGCCGCGGCCTTGGTCGAGCTTCTGGGCGGTCCACTCGTTCCAGCCCGTCACGTTGATGCACCAAGGCTCCTCCGCCCCCTTGGCGTTCAGGGCGTTCGTCCACTGTTCGTTGAAGTTGAGGCCGTAGTTTGCGTCCTCGGGGTCGAAGCCCTCGTAACTGTACTGCATGGAGCCGCGTGCGCCCCTGCCGCGATAGGGATACATATCGTTGTCTAAGGCCTCGAGATAGGCCTCGGAGGACCAGGACCCGCCCACATGCTGGGCCACGGATACGTTCATGAACCCGTCGTAATTCCTCTGCGGGAGGCTGTAATCCATCCACGGGAAACCGTTTTGGTAGCTGTCGGGCGAAACCATCGTCGGCCAGGCAACGTTGCGGATCCAAAAGGCGTCGTAGATGCTCGGGTCCGTAAAATCGCTGCGCTCCAAATTGTAGGAAACGATGAGCGGATTTCCCGACGGGTTATGCGTCTTGTCCGCCGTGAACCAACAGCTCCTGTACTTGAAGCCGTCCTTCGCGTAATAGTTACGATACACCCACTCGACGACGGAACTGCGCGCCTGCCCGGGCGTCATGTTCTTTGAGGAGGTGAAGGGATTGCAGACGACGGGAACGATCTTGGGACAGTCGATCCCCTTTGCCTGCAATTCGAGAATGCTGTCGAGAAGGGTGAAGGTCGCCTCGGGGTAAATATTCCCCGGGTCCGGATCGCCGTAATTGGCGTTCGTGAAGTCGAGATAGAGGAAATCGATCCCCGCATAGGTGAGCAGTTCGAGATGCTTCATCACGACCCACTTGTCGGTGGAGGCGTAGTAGCCGTAGAGCGGTTCCTCGAAGTAGTGGAACGCGTCCATCGGCGAGATATCCTTATCGTAAAACTCGCTGCCCTTGAGCGCCCAGAGCGGGCTCTTCTGAACGTCCGTGCCGTACTTTTCGAGCAGTTTGGAGATGTCGTAGAGGGCGTTGCCCTCGTTCTGCCAGAGGAAATAGAAGAGGCCGACGTACTTCCCCTCCCTGTAGCCGCCCGTGGGGGTGCGGGCGCGCATGTAGGAATCCAGCCCCGAGAGCTGGGCGACGGTGAACGCCTGTTCCCCCATCGCGAGAAGAGATTCCGTGTACGCGGCGTCGTAGGCGTCCGCATGTTCTTCTCCGTAGACGTATCCGTCGGAGGGAGGGTCGGTGGGCGTTTCAACGGGGTCGGGTCCCGGTTTTACGGGATTGCCGACGTCCGTAT
>CANQUY010000040.1 GCA_947627125.1 uncultured Clostridia bacterium | reverse complement strand
CGTGATGATTTTGTTATGCCTCGGGCACGATCGGCGTATCGCTGTGCACAAAGGTTTCGGGATCGTTCATGCAAACTTCGCTGTTAGCAATATAGTCGCCCGCGTATTCTCCCGTCGTGATGAGGGGATCGTAAGAGCTGCTGCCGTAGGAAATGTAGTATTCAGCCCATCCGCCGTAGAGAAAACCGGCTGCACCGACTTCAACATACACGCCCTTGACGATTTGGTCGTAAGTCGTGCCCGTGCGGTCGTTATGCAGGAAATCCGCTTCCGCGTCAACCGTGAGCTCTGTCTGATTGAGAATATACTGATTCCCCTTGGAGAGATTGCCCGAATCTTTCACGAATACGGTATTGTCTGTGCCGTCGGCCGCGCGCTGGATATTGCCCGCAAAGCCGCCTACATTATACGCCCCATGCAAAATATTATTCTCAGAGGTGCAGCCGTTGAAGGTGATATGCACGCCGGGATCCGCGCCCATGCCGAGGAGCGCGCCGACCTTGCCGAAGCCCCAAACATGGCTGTTGGTGACGGAGACCTTGTTGAAGGTCAGATTGCCGTAGGCGTACCCGACAACGACCGCCGCGACGTTCCCGTAATATTGATTTTCGATAAAGTGCATGTGCGCGTCATCGAAAATAACGTTCTGAATGGTGAACGTCCCCGTGACGACGCCGAACATTGCAACGCCGTAAGGATAGGAGGTAGAGGCATCTTCTTCTGTGTGAAGGTTGGAAATGGTGTATCCCTGCCCGTCGAATACGGCGTTTTGGAGCGGGCTGTTTTCGGGGCTGAAAATGCTGATGGGGTACCAGGTTTGCCCTTCGGGAAACGGAATATCATTCATAAGTTTGATCGTATAATTCGCATACGAAATTCCCCCATCTACACGTGTTGCCCATGTTTCTAATTGATCAGCGGTTGAAATATTTAGAACCGGTCCTTCATCATTTTGCCGATACGATCTGAACGCAACGGACGTCAAGCCTCCGGCGCCCTCATACGGCGTCTCCGTTGTGCTTTCCTTGTTACTGCTGTTTACAACAAATCTTTCCCAGTAAGTCTCATCCTGATCTTTAATGTACTTCTTATGGTGTACATACAAATTGCCATTGCCATTGACATCGCCTGTATACCCCAACCCAAATTTTTGTACCTTTATTTTGTATTTACCGCGTCCGCCGTCCGCAGGAACTCTGGTAATTCCATCCTTTGTGCGATAATTTGCGTCATTGAAACAATTGTTTGCGCCATTTTGGACAGATACAATATTTCCGACGACGATGCTCTTTTCCGTCTCTGTACCTTCGGCATATCCGACGATCGCAGATCCCGTACACCCAGGAGCTACACGCACCAAGATCTCCTTTACGTAGCATCCGATGACGGAACTGCTGTAAGATGTCCCGAGGATGCCGCCCACATTGGTACCGTCAAAGTAATATCCGTCCGAATCGGGCTTGTTGGCGAATGCCGCTGTGACCGTCATTGCGGAATCGTAGTTGGCAGAGGTTCCCGTTTTGGACATGACGGTGCAGTTCTTGATCGCGGCTTCGTCAGTTGCGCTTGCCTTCGTCATCTTGGGTCCCGCGTCCTTTGCATAGCCCGCAATACCGCCGACATGGACGAGTCCCGTCACCTTGGTATCAACGACCGTGACCTTGGAAATGCGAACGTCCGTTCCCGTGATGAAGCCTGCGACCGTACCGACGAACGCGTCGCCCGTAACGGTGGCGTTCTCGACGGTGAAGTTGGTGACCGTGGCGTTGTTGAGGTATCCGAAGACCCCCGTGAAGTTGCCGCTGTCCAGCGTAAATCCGCTGATCTTATGATCTTTTCCGTCAAAGTGTCCGCTGAAACCGCCTTCGATCACGGCTCCCGCTTTCAGATCGAGATATGCGCCGTTGGCACGGTCGGTAACCTCTGCCGCGTTGGTGGGAACGCCGACGGGAATGAGCTCCATGCCGCCGAAGTTGATATCGCCGTCCAGCTCGACCGTCGCCTCGGAGAACTTTTTCCCTTCGCCGTATGTAGCGCCGCTGTTCACCGCCTTTGCGAAGGCATTCCACTCATCCGCGTTGGAAATGTGGACGGTATCGCCTTGCACCAAGCTATCGGCGGTAATGATCTTTTCGCTGATCTTATAGCCGCAGACCGTGCATTCCTGCCACTTGATATAGCCCTTCACGGATTCCCCGTCATAATCAATGGTGTAGTAGTCACGCCACACATGGCCGAACTTTTGGACGGGGGCGTCCCTATGGCTGCAAGTAACCGCATGCCAATGGTCGGTTTCGTCCGACGTCCACCCTTCGGCATAACGGTGGTTCGGATTGCCTGTCGGCTCCGTCACTTGCGTCACCGTTTCGCCGCAGTAGGCGCACTTGAGAATTTGAACCGTTCCAAAGGTACAATCGTTGTCATAGAGGGTAATCGAAGCATTTTGCCCGGTACTGTTAGCATGCGTGCACTCCGCCGGAATGAAGAAACTGTATCCGTCCTCAAACAAGATCCAATATCCACGTATAAATTGATCTGCATGGATAACATCCCATGTACCGCCCATTTCTTCAACGGGATTCTTGATGCTCCACTGTCCATAGTTTCTTTTGCCGTAAGAGCGGATCGTATAAGTGACTGTCTTGATATGGGAGGACTTCAAGTTGCCGAGGGAGCCCTTGCTGCGCCAATATCCGTCCTTCTGATAGATTTCGCCCGTTTCGGTATCGAGATAGAAATCTTTCTCCGCGCCGAGCGATTCATCGGGAGCGCCCTTGCCCGTCAAAAAGCCCTCGATCTGAGGAGTCACGCCGTCATGACCCTTGAGGGAGCCGAGAGGGTTCCATGTTCCGTCCTCGCCGAGCTGATAGACGTCGAACTTGCTGTAATCGAGGTAGAAGTCACCCTTGATGGCGTCCTTGAGAAGAGGGTCTGAAGCCTCGGGGGCCTTATCGCCCGAGAACCAGAGGATGCCGTCGCGGCCGTTCTTGCCGAAGAGCTTGAGAATGTTCTCCCAGCCCGTGGCGGTCTTGTGGTAGAGGTCGCCGTTTTGGGTGTCGAGGTAGAAGTCGTTGAGGGCACCCTGTTCGGCTTTGGGCCCGCCGACGCCGTACAGCCATTCGCCGCTCTCATCCATGGCGACCGCAGTCCAGCCCGCGGACGTCTTTTTGTAGCTTGCGAGGGTCTTGGTGTTGAGGTAGAAGTCGCCCTCCGTGCCGAGCGTGTCGGCGGGGAGTTCTGCGCCGTAGTACCACTGATTGCTTGAGGCCTCATTCTCTGTGTTTCCGCATGCGCTCATGAGTCCCATAGAGAACACGAGGGCGAAAATACAGATGAGAACCGCAAGCAACGAGATGCGTTTTTTGCCTTTCATTGCTTTTCTCCTTTCCTATGAAAAGATATCCGGTCTTTTCTATAGTGGAAACATTATAGCACTATAGTGCATAATTGTCAACACTTTAGTTGATAATTTTGGGGGTTTTTTCGATAAAATATAAACTATAGTGTTTCTGAGGGGACATATATGAACGCAAAGGAAGTTGGGGAACGGATCAAATATTTCAGAGAGAAGAAAAATCTTACAAAAAATGCCTTGGCGGTCAACGCGGGGGTGTCGCCCACATATGTCCAACAGATAGAACAGGGGCTAAAGTGCCCCACAGTGGAATATTTAGGACATCTATGCTGGGGGCTCGGGATCACGTATCTCGAATTTTTTGCATATGGAACGGAGAAACAAAATATAGACAGGCTGGCCTACCTCTCCCCCGAACAAAAAAAATTGTTGAATGATTTTTTGAATTCCCTTTGAAGGGGGCTCGGTGTTGCTACTCTGCGCGGCGGGGTGACGAACGGGAGCCATGGCGGCGTCATGCTGAGAACACAGGCCTTACGAAGTCAGCAATAGCTGTACCGAAGCATCTCGCCGCATAGAAAAACGCCCCGCGAGATTCTAACTTCGCGGCTGTGCCGCTCGTGCCGCGCTTAGAAACAAATAGAACGCGCGCGGGGCGGGTCAAGTCGTCGGACTTCGTATTACGTCCGTTTCTCAGAATGACGCGGGGCTGCTCCGTCGGTCTATGGGATCCCTCCCCTTCGGCTACGCCTCAGGGTCAGGATGAGCGGCGGGACAACCCGCTCATTCTGAGGGAGGCGTAGCCGACCGAAGAATCCCCTTGAACGAAGTCCGTTGGTTTAATGGGATCCTTCGCTGCGCTCAGGATGAGCGCGGGGGGCTCAGGATGAGCGGAGCGGGATGAGCGGAGCGGGATGAGCGGAGCGGGATGAGCGGCGCGGAAGCAGACGTCACAAAAAGACGCGCTGGGTAGGGTAGAGCGCGTGGGTGCCGTTGCGGGCGAGAAAATTCTCGGGCGAGCCGCAGAGAAGGGTCCTGCTCTCTCCCCCTTTCACCCTGTATTCGTTGCCGCAGTCCTGCGGGATCTTTAAGATCTGCCCGACGCGGGGTTCCGCCGAGAGGCCGTTCTCCCTCGCAAGGAGGCAGGGCGGCACGCAAAACGCACGGGCAATGCAAAGAAGGGTCTGCCCGCTCTTCACACGGTAAAAAAGAGAGGCGCTGAACTTCAATTCCATGCAATATGATATGAATTTTTTCATATTTATGTGACGAAATTCATACAATACGGCATGAACTTGTACCGCACGGCGGCGATCGTGACGATCTTTTCCGCCCTCGAACACGGCCTCGGTTTTCTGTACCGAATCATCCTCTCCCGCACCCTCGGCAGCGAGGGGCTCGGCGTCTATCAGGTGGCGCTGACCGTCTTTGCCGTCTTTTTGACGATCTGCTCCTCGGGGCTGCCGATCACCCTCTCCCGCGTCATCTCCAAACACAGGACGCGGCGGTATAAAAGGGGGGAAAACGCCGCCACGACGGCCGCCGTCATCATCACGCTGAGTATTTCTGTTCCCTTAACAATTTTGCTCTTTCTCCTGCGGAAGCCCTTTTCTACCGTCTTTTCGGATCCCCGCTGCGCCGACGTGTTCTATATCTTCCTCTTCGGCCTCTCCTTCACCTCCGTTTATGCGATCATAAGAGGCAGTTTTTGGGGAAACAAGCGGTTCTTCGCCTACTCCCTCATCGAGCTCATTGAGGAGATCGTGATGATCTTTGTGGGCGTTTTGCTCCTCATTGTGTTCGATTCGGGCGTGGCGGACGTCAACAAGGCAGGCGTCGCCGTGCTGGTCAGTTATTTATGTTCCTTTACGATTGCCGCCGTCTATTTCTTTGCGCGGGGCGGGAGATTGGCCTCGCCCAAGGGGGAACTTCTGCCCCTGCTTCGGGCCTCTCTCCCCGTAACGGCAATGCGGACTTCCTCCTCCCTCATGAGTTCGCTCATCTCCGTCCTCTTCCCCATGCGGCTGATGGCGGCGGGGTACTCCTCCGCAAGGGCAATGAGCGAATACGGCGTCATTTACGGCATGGTGATGCCTGTTCTCATGATCCCCTCCTCCCTCATCGGCTCCATTGCCCTCGTGCTCGTGCCCGAACTTTCGGAGTGCTTTTACAGGGGAGAGAAGGAGAAAGTTTCCGCACTCGTCGAAAAGGCTCTCAACGCGACCCTGCTCATTGCGTGCCTGCTCGTGCCCTTCTTTATCGCCTGCGGGGAGGGCGTCGGCGTGCTCCTCTATTCCAACGCTGCGAGCGGTCAGATCATCGAAAAAAGCGCACTTATGCTCATTCCAATGAGCGTCACAATGATTTCGACGAGCCTTTTGAATTCCCTCGGCTGTGAGAAACAGACCCTGCTCATCTTCGCCCTCGGGAGCTTTGCAATGCTGCTCTGCGTGTGGTTTCTGCCCAAATATTGGGGGAGCGGGGCGCTCGTCGCGGGAATGTGCTGCGACTATCTCCTTTGCGCCGTGTGCTCGCTGCGCCTGCTCGGAAAAAAGACGGGAAAACTGCGTTCGGGCAAATATGTCGTGAAGCTCGCCCTCGCGTTTCTCCCCGTCTGTGCGGTCGGCGTGCTCGCGCGGATGCTGCTGATGCGCTGGATGAGCTACCTGCCCGCCCTCGTTCTGACGATCTTTATCATCCTCGGGCTTGAGGCCGCGGTCCTGAGCATTTTCAAGCTCTTCGACCTCCGCGCGTTCTTCCTAAAGTTTTTGCCCAAGAAAAAAATCAAAGCTATGTAACAAAAAAGAGCCTCCGCGGCTCTTTATTTTTGTTCTTCTGTTTCCCCCTCTTCGGGCGGTTCGGCCCCCTCTTCCGTTTCCTCGGGCGGTGCGGGAGCCTCGGCGGGAGCCTTTTGGGGCTTCAGCATGGCGAATCCCTTTTTGATGAGGTCGAAGAGGAAGGGGTCGCGCAGGATCGTGAGCGTCAAAAAGTAGACCGCGGCGCCCACGGCGATCAGCACGATGAGGCTCCACACTTCAACGGGCAGCAGATATTTCAGCCCGAAGAGGGAGCCGCCCATCACGATCCCCGCGATCCAATACCGCCATGAACAGGTAAAGATGGGCTTGAGGGAGAATTGTTTGGTTTTCCAAATATAGATGAACCCCGTGAGCGTCACTGCGAATTCTGCGATCACGGAGGCAATGCTCGCCCCCAGCGAGGCAAAAAACGGGATCAGAATGAGATTCAGCACAAAATTTACAACTGCGCCGACGGAAACGGTCAGCGTAAGGATATTTTCCTTCCCGATGGGGACAAAGTACTGCAGACCGTTGACGTTGGACAGGCCGATCATGATGAGCAAAACGCTGAAGATGGGCAAAAGGACGGCGCATTTTTCATACCCGGGGCCGTAGTAGACGGGTGTAAAGACGCTTGCGATCGAGATGAACCCGAACATGATGGGGATCGCCATCATCCAGACGTAGCGGTAGGAATTGTAGAGGTAGTATTTGACCTTCTCCATGTCCCCCGCCTTGTATGTGCCGGCAATGCGGGGGATCATGACGATCCCAAGCGCCGTCACGGCCGTAAGGGCGATCTTCACGATCTTTTCGGACTGCTCGTAGTAGCCGTTTTCGTTATATCCGTCCGAAAACCAGCCGATCATCGACTTGTCGAGCACGGTATAGATCTGTGTCGCGATCGTCGGGATAAAGAGCATGAGCACCGATTTGAAATCGTGGAAAGGATTGACGCCCTTCACCTTCACGAGATATTTGGGCAGATACAGCCAAAGGGAGAGATTGCCGAGCACGATCGAGGCGGTCATGAAGAGCGCATAGAGGGGAAGATCGTTTCCGTCCTTTACGAAGAGAAAGATCGCGGCGATACAGGCAAAGCGGAAAAGGATGCTCCTGAGCGCCGTCTTGCCGAATTCCTCCATCCCCTGCATAAACCAAGTGATATCGAACGCGACATTGATGACATTGAGGGAAAATATAAGGGTTATGACGAGGTTTTCCTTTGCGAAGAGAAAGGCATAGCCGATATATGCGCCGAGGGTCACAAGGGAAGTCAGAAGTCGCAACAGGGAGATGTCCCAAAAGGCACGGCTGCGCTCCTCCTTGTCCTCCTGAACATAGCCTATGGCGCGCTGGCCGTAGGTGGAAGTCCCGAGCACGGCGACGAGTACAAAGTAAGCCGCCATCGACTCCGCATAGCTGTAGAGCCCGACCGTATCGACGCCGAGCACGCGGGAAACATAGGGCGTCACCACGAGCGGCGACACCAGCATCATCACTTGATAGATGAGATTATAGATAAAGTTTTTTTTGATACTCTTATTCGCCATGGGAGATCAGCCCATTTCGGGAAACGGTTTTTCTCTTCATCATTTTTGCGCCGTATTTCTCGACGCACAGCCCCGCATTCAGAACGAGAAGAAACGGATCATAATGATATTGAAACATGTGATGATCCACAATGCTTGTCAGAGCCAAAAAGAATAGGATCACGGGAAGAACGCAGTCGCCCGCATTGAGGCTTCTCCGCGATACGACGGTAAAGACGGCGCAGGTAAAGACGGCTATGATCACGCCGTATTGCAGCGCGATAGAGAGCCAACCGCAGTCCACAAAGTAATAGCCGAGTTTGGGGTCCCATTCTTCCATGGTAAAGCCCCATCCCTGCATCTTGATATATTGCCCAAAGAGCGAAAAACCGTAATCCTTGATTGCCAGATTCCCATAATACAGGCGGCCCGAGAGCTGATTGTTGAGCCACGAAAGGAACGCGCTGTTCGGCGTATAGGCAATGTGCAATATGAACGACAGCAAAAAGAATGCGGGGATCGCGATCCACAAAACCGTCTGGACAAAGTGCGAGGAGAATAATTTCGGAATGTATGCAACGCCGAGCATCGCCCACGCAGTGCAGAAGATCAACACGAAATCCAACCTTGCCACGCAGAAATAAAAAACAAAAAAGGAAACTGCGATCCAAAAGAGAAAATTCAAAACATTATATTTTTTCCCTTTCAGATACGCATGGGCGAGCTCGATATAGAAGAGGGTCGCCGCAAAATCCGTCGCATATGTGCTGCCGAACGCATAGCGGGGCCTGTCGCCCGTATAATTGACATAATTCTCTATGATGCCCGCGAGGCTCATAAAAAACAACATTCCGCAGATCACGCTTGCCGTATAAAAGAACAGGCGAACGGCGCTTTTCAGCGGAACGCCGTGGACCCCTACGACGAGAATCGCAATATCGATCAGAATGTAGCGGCGGCTGAAATACAGCGCGGCCGTAAAGACGCAGATAAATAAGGCATATCTCAGGAGGGTGCGTTCTGAAAATGTGTCCTGCGTGATAAATTTGATGATAATGGGAAGCCAGAACGCAATGCGAAGAACATACTTTATAAAAATGCCGTCTATGTCTATATACACGCAGAGCATGGATGACGTGAGCAGCGTCCGCACCAACATGAGAAAATAGGCAGCATAAAACAGCTTCCTTCCCAATTCCGTTGTGCGGTTGACTGCCTGCCCTTCCACCGTTCTGCCCTCCGCGGCCGTCTACAGCGTTTTCAGCGCATCAAAGGCGCTCAGGATCACGTCGTCCATGTCGTAATATTTATACTGCCCGAGGCGGCCGCCGAAGAAAACATTCGGCTCCTTCTCCGCCAAAGCGCGGTATTTCGCATATAAGTCGCTGTTTTTTTGGTCGTTGACGGGATAATAGGGCTCGTCCCCGAGCTTCCATGCCGAGGAATATTCCCTGGAAATGACCGTCTTGGGCTGGGCGCCGAACTCAAAATGCTTGTGTTCGATGATGCGGGTATAGGGCACTTCCGCCGCCGTGTAGTTGACGACCGCATTGCCCTGATAGTTGGGAGTATCCAAAACTTCCGTTTCAAACCGCACCGAGCGGTATTCGAGCGGACCGTAGCAATAATCGAAATATCTGTCGATCGCGCCCGTATAGATCACCTTGTCCGCTTCCGCCAAAAATTCACACTTATGTGCGAAAAAGTCGCATTCGAGCCGCACTTCGACGCCCTCAAGCATCCGCTCTATCATCTTGGTATACCCGCCGATCGGAATGCCCTGGTAGCGGTCGTTGAAGTAGTTGTTGTCGAAGGTGAAGCGGACGGGAAGGCGGCGGATGATGAAGGCGGGCAGCTCCGTGCACTTCTTCCCCCACTGCTTCTCGGTGTAGCCCTTGACGAGCTTTTCGTAAATGGTTCTGCCGACGAGATTGATCGCCTGCTCCTCGAGATTTTTGGGCTCTTCGACATAGGATGCGCCCCGCTCCTGAGCAATGCGGGCCTCCGCCTCGGCGGGCGTAAAGACGTCGGGCCAAAGTTTCGTGAAGGTGTTCATGTTAAATGGCAGATTGTAGCACTCGTCATGATACCTTGCGACGGGGCAGTTGATATAGTTGTTGAACTCGGCAAAGTTGTTCACATACTCCCAGACGGCCCTGTCGGACGTGTGGAAAATGTGTGCGCCGTAGCGGTGAACGTTGATCCCCTCAACATTCTCGGTATAGATATTTCCGCCGATATGTGCGCGTTTTTCGATGACGAGGCACTTCTTGCCCCGCTTGGTGAGCTCATGCGCGCACACCGCGCCGAACAGCCCGCTCCCGACAATCAGATAGTCATAGTGTTTCATTTTATTTCCCCCGATAAAGCATTTTTAAGAGCCCGTTTCGTAAAATCTCCCTCGCGGAGCAAGGCTCCCACTCTTACAGCATTCTCGCGCAGCGTTTGATATCTTTCATCGCTCATATCCGAAAGAATTTGACCGATCTCCGAAAGAGAGCCGACGGCGATCCCGCAATCGCGGCCGAGAATGAAGGGCGCGAGCGCCGCCTCTTTCCAAATAATGACGGGAAGTCCGCAGGCAAGGTAGAGCGAAGTCTTGTAGGGGTTGTTGTAGCGGAGATAATTCCCCCAGCTTCCGCTGCAGCCTTCCACCGTATCCCCGTCCCAAACAAGGCCGAAGGAACCCTCTAAAACGAAGGGAAGTTCCGCAGATGGAAATGCGCCGAAGTAATGGATATGGGAAGCATCCGCCCTGTAGTAGGGGCCGTAAAGATTCCATTCGGCGCAATCGGGAAGCCGATAGGAATAGCCCGCCTTTTCTTCACTTAAATTCCCCGCGATGACCACGGGCAGCTCCCGTCCGCGCCTGCCAAACTCCGTTTCCTCATTCAAATAGTCAAATATTCCGAGGCAGACCGTTTTAACGGGAATGTCCTCCACCGTCCTTGCCATGGCCTCATTGTGAACAATGGCCGTATCGAAATAGCAGAGCGCATTTCTGAGGATCTTTAAGCGAAATTTTGTTCTGAATCTCTTTTTTTCTGTACGCAGCCAATCCATATCATGGATCAGGGCGATGATACGAACGCCTCTTTTTTGCAATCTCTTGAAGATTTTATTCTG
This sequence comes from uncultured Clostridia bacterium, assembly GCA_947627125.1. Taxonomy (GTDB): domain Bacteria; phylum Bacillota; class Clostridia; order Christensenellales; family Borkfalkiaceae; genus Gallimonas. The sequence continues at coordinate 2,645 of CANQUY010000040.1, read as the reverse complement.
AAAGAGATTAAATCCCGGCAAAGGGTATTGCAAAAAGAGTGTATCTCCCCGTTTGAGAGAGGCCGTCTTGCGTTTCCACTCCTTGGAATTGGAAAAGAAGCCCGCGAAACGTCCGAACAGACCTTTCGTGTCCTTCGGGAAGGGACAGGGGATCGCGTTTCCGATCATCTCCCCGCAGATGCAGTCTATGTCCACGCGGGGTTTCAGAGCGGCGGTCATCCTCTGTGATTCGGGCATGGTGCCGCTGACAAAATCTTCTGTTTCCTTGATATAATAATTCATAGTTTTGATCGCGGAATCAATTTTTTTGCTTCTTTCTATGTTCCAGATAGACGCTGTAATAGGGCGTCTTTTTGAGGAAGCGGCGATGACCGATGACGGAGATCCACTTGCGGGGAAGAAGTTTCTTTAAGATCCTCTTCGGCAAAGAGGTATGCTTATCGTCGTTCCACGAGCCCGCACAGTGGTGCTCCGCATACCCGCCGCCGCTCTTTTTGTCCGTTTGATACCGCTCGAACCAATCTTTGGGGTACATCTCAATCCCCGAGGCAAGGGATTGCCGCTTGCCGTTCAGGAGAAAATCGGGGAAATGGTCGAGAAAATACTTCGTGATCCAGTCATTGCTGACCGTAAAATCCCCCTTCTCCTCAAAATCGCGCTCTAAGATCTCCCGCCACTCGAGCATGAGCGGGTTTCCCTTTTCGGAGCCGAAGAGGGCGGTGCCGACGGAGGAATCAAAGATGAATCCCATGAACATTTTTGCGTCCAAAAATTCGTCGAGGGGCTTCATGATCTCCACGTCCGTATCGACATACACGCCGCCGAATTCATAGAGGACGGTGAAGCGGAAATAATCGCTCAAAAAGCCGTATTTCTTCCTCTCGAGGCAGGCCTTGACGAACGGGCTGCCGTCCAGATATGGCGCAAAATCGGCGTCCGTCCAGAGCCTGATCTCCCAATCGGGATGCAGCCGCCGCCAACCCTCCATATATTCTTTTTGTTCCTGCGGCATTTCGCCCGTGCCGAGCCAGCACGCATGAATGATCTTCGGGATCATAGGATTCCCTCTATCCTCTCTAACAAAGTTTTTGCCTGTTTTTGAAAGCTGTATCTCTCCATGATCTCCCGCGCACAATCAACCGTCTGCGGCGGCTCCCGCAGGAGGGCAACGAGCTCCTCTTCGCTCCCGAAGAACTTTACGGGCAGCCCCGCATACACCTCGCGGAACACGGGAATGTCCGAAACGATGGGCTGGGTCCCGAGGACGAGCGCCTCGAGCGGCGGAAGGCCGAATCCCTCATACTTGGAGGGCAGAACGAGATATTTGGAGCGTGCGATCTCAAAAAACAGCGACTTATCGCTCAATTTACCCGTAAAGACAACATTTTTGTAAGCGTTTTCGTCAAGCTGCAGACCCGTCAGAAAGGTGTCCTTTTCGCCGATGATCTTGAGCTCTGTATCCCCGCCGAGCTCTGAAAAGGCGGAGAGCAGGGTCGTAAGTCCCTTGTGCGGCTTGACGTTGCCGACAAAGACGATCTGGTCCTCCTTCTCCGCACGTTCATGCGTATTCGCATAGGCAAACACGTTTTCCGAGATGCCGTTATAATTTACAAAGCACTTCCCTGCAAGTTTTCCGTAGTAGCGTTCACAGCGTTCCAGCGTAAAACGGGAAACGCATGCGACGGACTTCGACTTCTTCATGCACCGCTTGAGGAGAATTTTCTTGATGAGCTTGTCCTTAAAGCCGCGCGTCGTTTCCTTCACGTCGAGAAAGGCAAGGTCGTGCATGACCGTAAGCACGGGAATTTTCACGCCGAAGGGGATCAAAAAATTCGGAACCAACAGAGCGTCGCATGTTTTGTTCAATTTCTTCGGAAAAGATCTCAATCCGCCGAAAGAGTATGGATTTGTGCTGTCCTCGACGATCTCCGCGGGATATTTTTGCAACTTTTCTCTTTTTCCGATAAGAAAAAAGGAATGGGCGGAAAAATCGAGCGCGTCGAGAATTCCCTCGCAGACCCTGCCGATCCCCGACATTCCGATATATCTGCAATCGATTGCGATCTTCATTTCAATAACTCACGATGAGGACGCGGCAGTCCCCCTTGATGGTGTAGCGGTGGCAGGTGAGGAGCCAGCTTTCCCCCTGCGAAATGTCCGTCTTGCCCTCCGTGCCCTCCATGGTCCCCTCCCCCGCAAGGACGAGCGCAACGCCGAACTTGCTGAGCGGGGCAAAGAAGGTATACTCGCCCGAAGCGTTGTACTCCGTAACGGTGAGATGACCGATGACGCCGAGCATCTTATTCGCCTTGCGGTTGGCGGAGAGAATGCTCCTGCCCGTCGGCATGGGAGAACGCTTCAGATTGAGGACGTCCATCGCCTTTTTGAGGTGAAGCTGACGGGGCTTGCCGTTGTCGTCGAGCCTGCCGTAGTCATAGAGGCGGTAGGTGGCGTCCGACGTCTGCTGGATCTCGCAGATGAGGCATCCCTTGCCGATCGCGTGAACGGTGCCCGCGGGAATATAGAATACCTCCCCCTCCTTGACAGGAATCTTGTTGAGAAGGGATTCGATCGTGCCGTCCTTGACCGCCCTGCGCACTTCCGCCTTGCTGACGTCGCGGTTGAATCCCAAGTAGAGATAGGCC
>CANQUY010000039.1 GCA_947627125.1 uncultured Clostridia bacterium | reverse complement strand
CAGGGCCGCTTCCGCCAGAACCTTCTCGGCAAGCGTGTCGACTACTCGGGCCGTTCGGTCATCGTCGTCGGCCCCGAACTCAAGATCTACCAGTGCGGCCTCCCCAAGGAGATGGCCATCGAGCTCTTCAAGCCCTTCGTCATGAAGCGGCTCGTCGAAACCAATAAATGCCACAACATCAAGAGCGCGAAGCGCACCGTCGAAAAGGGCAAGGACTTCGTGTGGGACGTCCTCGAGGACGTCATCAAGGAGCACCCCGTCCTTCTGAACCGTGCGCCCACTCTGCACAGGCTCTCCATCCAGGCGTTCGAGCCCATCCTCATCGAGGGCAGAGCCATCAAGATCTCCCCGCTCGTCTGCGGCCCCTTCAATGCGGACTTCGACGGCGACCAAATGGCCGTTCACCTTCCTCTCTCCATCGAGGCGCAGGCGGAAGCAAGATTTTTGATGCTCTCCTCCAACAATATTCTGAAACTTGCGGACGGCAAGTCGGTCATGAGCCCCACGCAGGATATGATCATCGGCGCGTACTACCTCACCATTCTGAGAAGGGAAGAGGGGCAGAAGTACGACGAACACTGCCGCCCGTCCGAGGACGGAGAGGTCTACGTTCCCCCGATCTATGCCTCCTTCGACGAGGCGCTCATGAGCTACCAGCTCAAGGATATCCACTGTCAGGACGAGATCTATGTCCGCCGCACGGTGGAGCTCCCCGAGGGCAAGTTCGAGGATCTTCCTCTGCCCTATGTGAAGGAATTCTCCCGCGACGAGATCGTTCCCAATAACGGCCTCCGCGGCAAGGTCACAATGTACCGCGACTTAAAGTCGGGCAAACTGATGGTTTCGGGCGTCATCAAGACGACGGTCGGCCGCATCATCTACAATGACGGCATGCCGCAGGACCTCAATTTTGTCCACCGCAACAACCCCGAGGACTATCTGAAGCTCGAACTCTCCTCCGAATTCATCGGCGGGGCGAGGGCGATCGGCAAGAAGCACCTCTCCCGCATCGTCGAGGCGTGCTTCAAGACGGGTTACGCTCCCAAGGCGTCCGCCGTGCTCGACGCCATCAAGGAACGCGGATACAAATATTCCACCCTCGCGGCCCTCACGACTTCCGTCTTTGATATGAAGATCCCCGAGGAGAAGGAGGAGATCGTTGCCGACGCCGAGTCGCAGGTCGCCCTCATCGAAAAGAAGTTCTCCCGCGGCCTTCTCCGCGAAAACGAGAGATACGAGGCCGTCATCAAGGTTTGGGACAACGCGACGAACGACGTTGCGGAGATCCTGAAGAAACAGGGCGAAACCGACAAGTTCAACCCCATCTGGATGATGGCGGATTCGGGCGCGCGCGGCTCTATCGACCAGATCAAACAGCTCTCGGGCATGCGCGGCCTCATGGTCAACCCGCAGGGCAAGAAGATCGAGGTCCCCGTCAAGTCGTGCTTCAGAAACGGCCTCTCCGTTCTCGAATACTTCATCTCCTCGCACGGCGGCAGAAAGGGCCTCGCCGATACGGCGCTCAAGACGGCCGACTCGGGCTATCTGACCCGCCGCCTCGTGGACGTTTCGCAGGACGTTATCGTGCGCGAAGAGGACTGCTCCGTCGGCAAGAAGCCCCGCGGGACCCTTCTCAAGCCCATCTATGGCGACAAAGGCAACCTCATTGAGGGCCTTGCAGACCGTCTGACGGGCAGATTCGTCGCCGAGGACGTCACCGATGACGACGGCAACGTGCTCGTTCCCCTCAACGAGATGGTTTCCGAGGACATGGCCAAGAAGATCGCCGCCATGCCCAAATATGCGGAGAGAGGGGTGTATATCCGCTCCATCTTCACCTGCAATACCCGCTACGGCGTCTGCGCGAAGTGCTACGGTAAGAACATGGCCACGACACTTCCCGTGCAGGTCGGCGAGGCGGTCGGCGTCATTGCGGCACAGTCCATCGGTGAACCCGGTACCCAGCTCACCATGCGTACCTTCCACACGGGCGGTATCGCCGCCACCGAAGATATCACCCAAGGTCTGCCCCGTGTCGAAGAACTCTTTGAGGCGAGGAAGCCCAAGGGCGTCGCAACCATCTGCGAGTTCTCGGGCGTCGTCACTGTGGATAATTCCGACAATCTCCAGCACGTCATCGTTTCCAACGACAAGACGGGCGAAAAGATCAAGGACTACGAACTTCCCTTCAACGCCGTGCTCAAGGTGCAGACGGGGGATAAGGTCGAACCCGGTACCCAGCTCAACGCAGGCTCCATCAACCCGCAGGATCTCATCCGCGTGAAGGGCCTCAAGGAAGTGCAGGACTATATTTTGGAACAGGTGCAGTCGGTGTACCGTTCGCAGGGCGTTGAGATCAACGATAAGCACATCGAGATTATTGTCCGCCAGATGCTCCGCAAGGTCCGTATCGAAAAGGCGGGCACCACGGATATGCTTCCCGGCCAGCTCGTCGATACCTTCACCTTCGAGGAGAAGAACGCCAAGACGATCGAGGAGGGCGGCATTCCCGCTTCGGCAAAGAGAGTGCTCCTCTCCATCACCAAGGCCTCCCTTGCGACCGACAGCTTCCTCTCCGCCGCATCCTTCCAGGAGACCACGCGCGTGCTGACCGAGGCTGCCATCAGCACCAAACGCGACCCGCTCATCGGCCTCAAGGAGAATGTCATCATCGGCAAGCTCATTCCCGCAGGTACGGGGCTCAAGGACTACAAGAACGTGTCCGTTTCCGCCGCGGGCGGCTACCGCGACCTCGTGATCGAGGAAACCGCCGCCTCCACCGCCGACGAATCGTAATTGTATAGAGTGTATCAGATCCCTCTCTCCGGAGAGGGATCTTTTTATCCTGCCCGCGCTCATCCTGACCCTGAGCGTAGCGAAGGGGAAGGATCCCGTAAAACGCACGGAAGCAACTGCTCATCCTGACCCTGAGCGTAGCGAAGGGGAAGGATCCCGTAAAACGCACGGGAGTCCGTTGGTTCAATGGGATTCTTCGGTCGCTGGCGCTCCCTCAGAATGAGCGGGCTCCCGTTCTCGCCCGAACGCAGTCATGCCCCCTCCTTGGGGAGGGGGGTAGGGGGGCGGGGAAATCCCCCCCAAAAAAATTTTTTATTTTTTTCCAACAATTTTGCCAAGCTGTGCGTTGTATAGGTGAAAAGACCAAAAAGGAGAAATTCAAAATGAAAAAAATCATCACTACCATTCTTGCAGGGACCTTGGCGCTTTCGGTCGGAGCGGTCGCGGCGGGCTGCGACTTCAACCTCGGCGGCAACAACAGCGGCAACAACAATGAGATCATGCAGACGGCCGAATCCATGTACGGCGTCGGCGCGGTGACCACGGCAAAGCTCCTCATGGAAACCAAGGCCGAGGCAAAGTCCCTCGCAGCCGTCCTCTCCGATGAAACTCCCGCGGAGCCCGAAACTCCCACAACGCCCGAAACTCCCACGGAACCCGAAGTTCCCACAACTCCCGATACACCCACGGAACCCGACACTTCCACGGAACCTGAAACCCCTACGACGCCCGAAACGCCTGCGGAGCCCGACTATCAGCTCCCCGCAGAGGGCAACGCCTCCACCGACAAGGCGCAGGGCGAGGCCGAAACCTTCAACAAGTACTTCTCCATGCTCGAGGGCTTCCTCGAGAAGGGGGCAACGAAGGTGACGGCAACGGCGAACGATTCCGCCGATCCGCTCCTTGCGGCCTATGAGATGAAGCTCATCATCACGGGCAAGAACGAGCTCGGCGAAGAAAATGTCCATACCATGTACTACACCGAAACCAAACTCTCCGGCTTCAGCGAACGCGATCTCGACCGCGACTACGACGATGACGACGATTGGGACGACGACGATCACGACGATCACGACGATGATGACGACGAGGACGAGTTCAAGACGGTTGAGGCCTATGCGCTCGAGGGCGTGCTCGAGATGGGCACGGACGCAAACGGCAATCCCGTGTACTACTACATGACGGGTTCCCGCCGCACCGAAACGGAAACGGAGGGCAGAGAAACCGAGGAAAAGAGCGAGCTCTTCATCCGTGCCTATGCCGACAAGGCGGACACTTCCAACTACGTCATGATGAAGCACGAAACGAGCACGGAGAGCGAGGGCAGGGATACCGAATCTGAAACGGAATACGTCTACAGCGTCTATCAGAACAACAGGCTGGTGGAATCCACCTCCGTGGACTTTGAAACGGAGAACGCCGAAACGGAATATGAGTTCGAGTACACCAAGGGCGGCGTCAGGAGCTACTACGAGATCGAGAAGATGGAACGGGGCGGCGAAACTTGGCTCGAAGTTACCTACAATATCGGCGGCGAAAGGGGCAAGTTCGTCATCATCCGCGACGCGGACGGCAATTTCGATTACAAGTACACGCAAAAGGCATCTGACGACAGACATTTCAACCGTTACGACGATTAACACTTGACATCAGAGCGGCAAAGTGATACAATACTGCGTTTGAAGGGATGCTTTTGAAGATCCTCCCTCATGCCCCTCATCACCCGTTGCGCGGGAGCTTCCCCCACAGGGGGAAGCCTTTCGCCCCCTCCTTGGGGAGGGGGGTAGGGGGGTGGGGATCCTCTGAAACGAATGAAGCGGAGGCAGTACTGTGTCACTCGACGAACAATTACAGCGCATCGCGGCGGGGGATCTGTCGGAATTCGACAGACTCTACGAGGAAACAAAAGGGACGGTGTACTACATCGCCCTTTCCATCCTCAAAGACCGCTCCCTCGCCGAGGACGTGATGCAGTCCTGCTACCTCAAGGTTCTCCGCTTTGCGGGAAAGTACAAACAGGGCACCAACGCGGCGGCATGGATCGGGCGGATCGCCAAGAACGAAGCGCTCGATCTCAGGCGGCGCCGCCAAAGGGAACACTCCGTCGATACGGGGGAGAACGAATACCTCTTTCCCACCTATGGGATCGACGAGAGCTCCCACCTTATCGACATTGCAAGACAGGTTCTAAAGGACGGTGAATTCGCAGTCGTCATGCTCGTGGCGGAGGGTTATAAACGGCGTGAAATCGCACATATGTTGCAAATTCCGCTACCGACCGTCACATGGAGATACAACCAAGCGATCAAAAAACTCCAACACGCTATCCACAGTTGAGGTGTATCTTGAGAGAGGAAGATATCATCAAAACGCTCCGTGAGGAAGCGGAGCAGAATATCCCCGACGTGCGGGAAAGGGTCTACGCGGCACATGAAGCCGAGGACGCCGCGGGCGACGTGCTCGTGAAGTCCAAAAAGAGGGGGCTTCTCTATGCGGCGCTCGCGCTCCTCGTGCTCCTCGCCCTTGCCGTGACGCTCGCGTTCACCCTTTGGAACGGCGGCGCGGGCAGTTCCTTTAAACTCGTCGTCAGCATCAACCCCTCCGTGGAATTCACGCTGGAGGACGGCAAGGTTTCCCAAACCCGCTCCCTCAATCAGGACGCCGCCGTGCTCTTAAAGGACGAGAACTTTACGGGGAACACCGCCGAACAGGCAGTTCTGCACTTTGCGGAACTTGCGGACAGCAAACACCTCATCGGCGCGGACGGCATTCGGCTCCATGCCGAGGGGCAGGACGGCGGAACGCTTGCAAAGGTCCGCTCCTCCCTGACCCAAAAATATGCCCAATATTCGGTGACCGATATGGACGAGGCGGCGTTTTTACAGCTCGTTTCCGCCTATAACGAGAGCGAGATGGGGGACTTCGAGGATTGGCTCGCGAGCGAATTCGACGGCCAACAGGAACAATTCAGACAGGAGATCGAAGTTCTTCTCGGCAGCTACGAGGAGGAGCTCAACGCCCTCGACCTCAGCGACGCCGCCGCCGTGCAGAGCTTCAACATGAAGTACCTCAAGCTCGGCGAGGACCTCACCTTTGAGGACGGCGACGAGAGAAAGGCGGAGCTCATGGAGGAGTTTGAAGAGCTCAGAAGGGATTGGCAGGCGCGGCCCGAACGGGTATTCGACAAGCTGTTCAAGGAGTTCATCGACGAGCTCGAGGACGTCTACGAGGATCGTTTTGAAACGCCCGACCGCGGCGACCGTGACGATGACGACGATGACGATGACGATGATCATGACGATCGTGACGATCGTGATGACCGCGACGATCGTGATGATGACGATGATGATTGAGAAACCCAAAGGCCCCGCGCGGGCCTTTTTTCGTGGTGTCTGTCCCCGCCGCTCTACCCCCCTCCCCAAGGAGGGGGCTCCGCTCATCCTGAGCGCAGCGAAGGATCCCATAAAACGCACGGGAGCCCGTGGGTGGCGGCGTCATGCTGAGAAGGAGAGTATGAACGCAGTCTACGAAAGCGGTACCGAAGCATCTCGCCGCACAGTGGAGATACGCCCCGCGAGATTCTTCGGGTCAGTTCCCGTTCTCTCGTCCTTCTCTCGTTCTCAGAATGACGCGGGGCGGGCTTCGTTGGTCTGCGAGATCCGCTCGCTTCGCTCGGGATGAGGGGGGCGGGGGCGGCGTCATGCTGAGAAGGGGAGTACAACGCAGTCTACGAAAGCGGTACCGAAGCATCTCGCCGCACAGTGGAGATACGCCCCGCGAGATTCTAACTTCGCGCTACGCGCTCGTGCCGCGCTTAGACATGAATAGAACGCGCGCGGGGCGGTTTAAATCCCGTTCTCTCGTCCTTCTCCCGTTCTCAGAATGACGCGGGGCGGGCTTCGTTGGTTTACGAGATCCGCTCGCTTCGCTCGGGATGAGGGCATTCCTTCCCGCCCAAAAGGCCAATTTTAGGCCGATTTTGCCAATTTTTAAAAATTTTTCAAGAAAATGGGAAAGAAGAGCGGGGAATTTTTCCTGCGATACCTTGACAGAGCCAAAAGCTATGATATAATAAATTGTATAGAAATGTCATGATTTGTGCGTTTTCTGCATGAAGAATGTCATAAAAGAAACAACTATGTTAGGGAGGAAAGACATGAAAAAGTATTGGCTGCGGATCCTCACCGTCCTTCTCATTGTCTGCTTCGGGGCATGCCTCTTTGCGGCGTGCGGCGGCGACGGAGAGCAGGGGGATAATCCCGACGATCAACCCGCGACGTATTCGCTCACCTATCAGGCGAACGGCGGCACGGGCGCAGACATCACCGAAAAACACAAGGAGGGGGAGAAAGTCACGCTCAAGGGCGCGGACGTCTTCACCTATGAGGGCCACACCTTCACGGGCTGGAACGACGGCACGACGACGTATGAAGGCGGCGGAGAGTTCACGATGCCCGCAAACAACGTGACCATGAAGGCGCAGTGGCAGGAGAACGGCTCGGACGTTCCCGCATATACCATCAAAGTGACCGACCCCAGCGGGAAAGCGCATGTGGAATTCGACAAACAGGGCCCCTATCACAAGGGCGACGTCGTCAAGTTCACCGTAGATTTCGCCCCCGGGGACAACCTCAAGGTCACCTCCGTGAAAGCAGACGGCGCGGAACTTCAAAAGGGTGAGGACGGCATGTACACCGTCACCTTTGCGGAAAAGGACATTGAGATCACGATAACCTCCGAATCGACGGGAGCGCATGAATTCAACGTTTCGCTCTCCGTTACGGGGGATGGTAACGGCAATTCCGCCGCACTCGACAAGCAGGGCGCCGTCGGAAAGGACGAAAAAGTCACCCTTACCGTCGTCACGGCGGAGGGCTATTCCGTTGAAGTCAAGCTCAACGGCAGCAAGATCGACCTCAACGCAGAGGGGAAGTATGAACTCACCGTCACCGCGGACGCGGCGTTCACCGTCACCTTCACGAAGAACGGCGAGAACCCGCCCGCAAAGACGTACAACGTCACCTGCGCATCCGAGCACGTCACGGTCAAATTCGACCAAAACGGCCCCTACAATTCGGGTACAGTTGTCACGTTCACCGTCACGGCGGAGAGCGGGTATGAGATCGTTTCCGTCAAGAACGGCAACACGGTGTTGAGCGAGCAGAACGGCAAGTATTCCGTCACCGTCGGCGAGGCCGATATCGTCATCACCGTCGAAACGAGAGAGGTCACCGCGCCCCAGCCGCAGGGCAAGACGCTCAAGGAGTTTGCGGACAGCAACGCCCTGCCGCTCAACGATACGACCTTCCAGCTCATCTTGAGGGCCAAGGCGGACGGCTATGCCACTGTTGACGAGCTCAAAGGGGACGTCAAGCTCCTCATCGGCTCCGTGGAGATCGAGGCCCACGAGGTGACGGTTGACGGCGGCAGCGGCATCTATAACATGTTCTTTTGGGTCGAAGTATCCAAACTCGCGGGCATGGGGGACAGCGCAGAGGTCAAGCTCAAATCGATCGCCGCGAACAAGACTTACGAATGCCCCGCGACGGCGGTCAACGAAACGGAATACCAAGTTCAGTTCGAGCACGACGTCTACACGCTGAAGCTCGAGGGAAATAAGCTCGTTCTCGCCCACACGCGCGTGGAAGTCGTCGAGAAGAAGATCACCTTTGCGGGAACTGCGTTTGATTTCGACGGCGAAGGGAAACTCTATATCACGCTCAACTTGCAGACGCAGGGCTATGAAGAGACGGCCGTTCTTGCGGCAAAACTCAAGATCGGGGCCCTCGAATTCAGCGTCCGCGCGGATGCTTCCAACAAGAACACCCTCCGCTTTGACTTGACGGGCGGCACGCCGACCGTTGAAACGCTCACGGCGGAAAAGCATGCCGTTGTTCTCGTTGTCGGCGGCGATAATTACGAATGCCCGACGGTGACGACGGGCCAAGTCGGCAGGCAGACCAAGGACAACAGGACGTATACCCTGAAGGAGGAGGGTGGCAAGCTCTATCTCACCGTCGAGGGTTCGTCCGTGACCCCGCCTCCGTCCTCGGGCTACACCGTCACCTATACGGGAGAGCATGTCAATGTCACGTTCGAGAAGAGCGGCCCCTATGAGGCAAATACCGTCGTGTATTTCACGGTCACGGTGGAGAGCGGATACAAGCTCGTTTCCGTCAAGAACGGCGACACGGTTTTGCATGAGGAGAACGGCAAATATTCCGTCACCGTGACGGATGCGAATATCGTCCTCACCATTGAAACAGCCTCCGACGGCACCACGCCGCAGCCGTCGGACAAAGCTCTCAAGGAGTTTTCAGACAGCAACGTCCTCCCGCTCAACAATACGGCCTTCCAGCTCATCCTGAGGGCCAAAGCGGACGGCTATGCCACCGTTGATGAGCTCAAAGCGGACGTCAAACTCCTCATCGGCATTGTGGAGTTCGAGGCCCACGAAGTGACTAAGGCCGAAAGCGGAATCTACAATCTTTTCTTCCACGTCGAAGCCTCCAAACTCGCAAATATCGGCGACGGCGCGGAGGTCAAACTCAAGCTGACCTCGGCCAACAGGACTTACGATTGCCCTTCGTCGGCGGTCAATGAGGCAGAATTCCAAGTTCAGTTTGAGCATGACGTCTACACGCTGAAGCTCGAGAGTGGAAAGCTCGTTCTCGCCCACACGCGCGTGGAAGTCGTCGAAAAGAAGATCACATTCGCAGGGACGACGTTCGCAGCCGACGGCGAAGGTAAAATTTATATCATGATCAATTTCCAAACCGTGCAGGGCTACGAAGCGGCGGAGCTCGCCGCGGCCAAGCTCAAGGTCGGCAGTTTGGAATTTGCTGCGATCGTGGATCCCGCCAACACGATGCTCCTTCGCTTTGATCTGACGGGCGGTGAGCCGACCGTTGAAACGCTTTCGGCAGAACAGTATGCCGTTGTCCTCGTTGTCGGCGGCGACAATTACGAATGCCCGACGGTGACGAAGGGACAGGTCGGTCAGCAGAAAAAGGGAAACCAAACGTTCACTCTGAAGGAAGAGGGCGGCAAGCTCTATCTCACCGTTGAGGGCAGCGCGATCCAACTCGACCCCATTGAGGGCCTCTGGACGGGTGCGGAAAATCTCACCATGGAGGGCACGGCTCTCAGCATGACCGCATACGTCAAAAAGGGCGATACCTATATCGATTTCCTTCTTGAGATGAAGCCGATTGAAAACAGAGGCGGTATTCAGGCAGTCAGACTCCCGCAAGTCACCGAAAATGATTATAAAATCAGCGAAGATAATGGTTTGAAGATTGAGGTTCGCCTGAGCGATGGCAAATTGATCGTTGATATCGAAAACCTTGTCTCCAACGCAACATTTACGACGCGGTCCGCCGATATGGGTTCTGTCACCCTTCCCGCAAGCGGCACCTACAGGGGCACGGTTGCCTTCGACAATAATGTCAACGTCAGTGTGACCTTCGGCGCAGCTCCCGAGGCGAAATTCGGCGAGGAGACGGCTGATAATCTGACCCTTATTGTCATCGGCAAATATATTGTATGTTTTGAAAAGGAAGCTCCGGATGACGAGCTAATAATGGCGCGTCTATTCCTTACCGCGGGAGCAGATGAAAACACCTTAACGGGATACTATTACGGCTCGATCTCCTTCACCCTCACCAAGGAGGGCACGACCCCGACCGCAAAATCCATCAGCGACTTCGGTTCGTCTGAAATCGGTGTGTTCGGCACCGAGGGATTCAGAATTCTCCTCAGGGCCAAGGCCACAGGCTACACCGCCGATACGTTAAAGGCCGCCCTCAAGATAAAGATCAACAACGTTCTGTACAATGCACAGGAAGTCGGCGCAGACGCTGACGGCACATACCGCATCTACTTCCTCATCAAGAATGAAGAGGCCGCCGCGATCGAAAACGGAGATTACAAAGTCACCCTCGTCGTGGACGGTCAGGCGGAAGAGGTCAAGGCGATCACAAGTGAAGTCCATGCGCCGTCGTCCAAAGTCGAAATCGGCGGCAGGGCCTATTCGCTCAAGGCCGAAAACCACGAGCTCACCCTCACCGTCGCGGGAGAGAGCACGCCTCCTCAGCCGCAGGCCGAGTTCACGGCAACGGGAGCGACCCTTGAAGTGAGCGGGGAAAAGGTCTATTTCGTCCTCAGCGGCACTGTCACGGGCCTTGCGGACGCCGAAGCAGTCGAAGCTGCGCTCAATACGATCTATTTCGACCTGCAGGAGCTCAACACCACTGAATATCGGGATGATTTTGCGAGGACGGTCACCGTCGGCGAACAGCAGGACGGCGTCTACAGCTGGACGATCAAGTTCGATATCTCTGCCCTTGAAACAAAGACCAACGCGTATATCGCACACTTCCGGGCGGCGACCGGCGGAGATAATCCCGGTTTGGACCTGAAACTTACCGCCGAGCAGGCAGTTCCCAACACCACGGTGCAGAACTCTGCGCACAAGTTTACGCTCCTCAATGAGAATGGTCAAAACGACGAGGCGCACAACTGGGGCTGCGTTGCGGTCAAGGTCGAGGACATTCCCCGTCCCGCCGTGCAGACGACAGTCACCTTTGACGTGGACGGAGATAGGACGAAAGTTCCCGCCCAGACCTATGAAGAGGGCAACGTATTCCATGCGCCCGACGCTCCCGCCAAGGAAAATTATACCTTCCTGTATTGGTACTATATGGAAGGCGACACTGAAACGCAGGTCGGCGAAGGATTTATTCCCTCCGACCATGCCGACGACAACCACGCCCTCACTCTCTATGCGAAGTGGCAGCTGAACGATGAAATAACACTGAATGACGTGAATGCTACCACATGGGATGCGAGAGTATATGAATATCCCGAAGCGTTGAAACCGGGTCAAATGTTGACCTTAACGGGAAATCTCACTTTCACCGGTAAAAATGCTGCAGGGGAGAATGAGTTCTCTCGTTGGGATGGCGTTCAATATGCTCTTTCTACAACAGCATTTGCAGATCATGCAACATTTGCATACGATTGGAGAATCAACCGCGAAGAGGGCAAATATGCCGGCGCGATCGCAGGTGCGTTGACCATCACGAACAATCCCAACGATTGGGTCGTCGGGCTGGATCAAATGGTGGCAAGCGGAACCAACCATAGGCTTACAGCTACAGTGAGCTATGTCACGGAAGGTGTTGTAGAAGTCTATTATGTCTACGTTACAAGCCTCAACGGGAAAGATGAAACGTTTACGATTTCTTATATCATGGACGGCTTAACGGGGCAGGACATTTCCGTTGCGCTCTCGGGCGAGGCGGCAACACTAACCAATGGCAAAATCGTGCGCAGCGCTATTACCGCTGAAGTGGCCGATACAATGGCACAAGAAAATATTACCGTCGGTACGGCCGAATCCAATGTGTACAATGTTGGCCCGCATTACGAAAAGACGATCAAGCAGGGGCAGACCTTGACGGTGAAGGGAACACTGCAAAATGCTCCCGTAAACAATTACCAAGGTTTTGCGGCAGAGATCTTCCCGTATGGGAGCAAGAATGTGCGGGACAATGTGCGCACGAATCTTCGTATTGATAATTTCGTTACAGGCTCTGATGGCTGGGTGTTTGAAGCGGAGAATGTCACCCGATACAATTTGAAGATCGCCAAGTCTTTTGCACGGACGTATGCAGGACATGATGGATATGGCGATACCGGTACCGTCGAGAACGGAGCGGCAAACGGTGAGAGTTTCTGGACAGATTTTGCGAACGCGAAAGTCAATTCCAATATTGAAATTATCGTTGAGTGGAAAGAAGCTGATTTAATCGTTGTCACATACAAGATTACGAGCAATGTAGAGGCTTACAGCGGCTATTCCGCGACCCAGACGTATGAGATCCGTCCGTTGAAAGATGGTTCGCACCTTAACAGCCTTTACACCGTTTGGATTCAACCCGATGGCGCATATCTTCAGAATGCAACGGCGGTTGTGACGAGTGCTGCTTCCTCTCCCGCAAGGCAGTCCGCCGTGCTTTCCTCGGGCGAAAGTCTTGTCTATGAGGCCACGGCAGATGAGATCGGCATGGAAGATGCGGACGGCATTGTCGCACGGCTCAATATCGGCGGCGGGAACATTCAGTTCTGTGCCAACGGGCTGCATATCTTTTCCGATGGCGGCGAGGAAACGGTCATTGATTTCAGCGCATCGGAAAGCAAACCGTTCGGCGGCTCCGAATATCGGGTGGATGTATCCATCGATTTGCCCCAAATGCTGAATGCAAAAAAAAAGGCGTGACATTTCATATCGAATTTGTCTACATCGAAGGGTCTATCACTTGCACCTATCGGATCGGGGAAACAAGTTATATTGCGATCGTCTACTGCGGCTCTGCGTCATTTACCGTTGACTTTTTACAGGTCAACTGTACGGCAAGCGATGCAAACATCTACCGAGCATAAAAATAAAAGCCTACGGGAAACCGTAGGTTTTTTGTAACTGCTCATCCTGCCCGTCCGCTCATCCTGCCCGTCCGCTCATCCTGCCCCGCGCGCTCATCCTGAGCGTAGCGAAGGATCCCATAAAACCAACGGCGGCCCGTCTGCTCCATGCCCCTCGCGCTTATCCTGCCCCCTCGCGCTCATCCTGGGCGTAGCGAAGGATCCCATAAAACGCACGGGAGCGACTTCATTCAATACACCGTGCCGCCGTGGGCGTCGTGGGCGACGACGAGAGGGAACGCCTCGATCTCTAACCGATATACCGCCTCGCTCAGA
>CANQUY010000038.1 GCA_947627125.1 uncultured Clostridia bacterium | reverse complement strand
ACTATCCCAATTATTTGACTTTCGCACATTACGACACTTCGAGCTATGAGACCGACGACAGCAAAATTCTCAATCATAGACTGTATGTCGTTACACTAAATGAAATTAAAAAAGATATTTTCAAACCGATAATCAACTGCATTTCGATATGAAAGAAAGATAAATTTCAATTTAGCGGAGTATAAAGAAGGCGAGGGCAGTTTTTGTCCTCGCTTTTGCAATTTACGTCCCACTTGGCGCGCCAGAAAAATAGGGTAAAATCATTGATTTTACCCCGTTTTTTTATTTTGCTTTGAGCTCTTCTTTGTTGAATTGCGTATAAATCATGGAGCGGCGAGAGTCACAACGGCACCCGTTCATGTGAACACATGGCAGGAAACCGACGGAGGCATTTCGATCACGTCATGGTGAGCGCAGTCGAACCATCACCTTATTTTTTGCTGCGGTGACCCTTCGACTGCACTACTTCGCGCTACGCGCTCGTGCCGCGCTTAGACATGAATAGAATGCGCGCGGGGGGGCCATTGGTTGCATGGGATTCTTCGCTGCGCTCAGAATGAACGCACGAACTTCGTTTGAGGGGATTCTTCGGTCGCTTGCGCTCCCTCAGAATGAGCGGGTTCCCCCGCATGAATTACGGACTTTCGCCGCGAGATTCTTCGGGTTAGTATCCGTCCTCTCGTCCTGCTCCCTTTCTCAGAATGATGCGGCGCGGGACAGAATGAGCGCATAGACAGACGGACGATTTTACCCAATCATTGTTCATTGCGTTCCACGCCATTATTTTGTTTCAGGTTTTGCGTAAATTCCCTTTTCCAAAAAATATAAAGGAGTATGATTGTTTTCGTCCGCCAACCACGGATAAGTAACGATTGTCAACATATATTTTGCCATCTTCGACGACTGTAACATGTGTTTCCGCAGGCCGATTTCTTCTACAAAGCGGTTAAACTTATGCAAAGAAAAATATTTCGGTAGAGATCTCAATTTTTCATTATAAATTCCAACTTCCTCATCGTCTAAATCGACGATCCAACCCTTCGTTATCCCGTATAATGGACCATCATAGGTGTCAAATTTCCGTTTTGTTTCGGGATTTTCATAAAAATATTCTTCTATTTTGCGAAGTTCGTCCTCGCTAATTTTTTTGCACCAGCAAATGTCGCAATACTTTAAGGAAACATTGAACTTCATATTCGGCGTAAAACCTTTTTTGACGATCGCGAGTACATCTGAAAATTCATTGTCGGTAATATTATGTTTTAAATCGACAATTTTCCAATATCCCGCATAGTAACAATTCACCCAATCGCCGATTTTTACTTCATGATTTGATTCCATACCCATTGCCCTCCTATCGCCCGACTCTTGCACAGAAAAGCCTTACTGTCATAATACCATGTTGCGGGAAGAAAATCAAGTGGAACCGATCGATTGTGCTGAATGTATGTAAAGCATCCCGTTGAACGCACGGGGATCCGTTGGTTTCATGGGGTTCTTCGCTGCGCTCTGAATGAACGCGGGACACGCAGGGGGCGGGCAAAAGTAAGAGCGGAATGAGCAGAGAAACCGCCGACAGATCATTACGCTCCGTCGGCGGTCTTTTGCTATGTATCTTTATTATGCCATATCTTGAACAAGGCAGTATTTCCATGTGCAAATATATCTTCTGCCGCCGAACTCCGCGTAGTCCGACATATATTGCTCGCGGCAGACCTCTTCTAATGCCCCCTCGGGTAAGAGACGATATACCGCTTCGTTGGTAATCACAAACAATCCCCTTTCACTTTTTCGTGTACGGATCAAATATTCCCGCCCGCGAAACGTTTTGCGGAACTGCGAAATGATCGGCGCACCTTCGGTAATATCCGACAATTCTAAGGTTCTTTCGTCCGACGTAAGAAGTTTTTCTTTCAAAACGAGATCATCACCCTCTTTTTTGAATCGCCCGTAGCAACAATCGTAAAATGTCGGCAAGCCGTCTGTCGATGCGTCCCAAGAATAACAGTTGCGAATCATATAATAGCCGTCCTTTGCGTGCCTCACGAAGCAATAGCGCGTATACGGCGCTTTATCGCTTTTCTTTTCACGGTCGAACTTTAACTGCGGGAGAGGAATCGTGGAATATTGCAGCTTGTCGGGATAGATCTCCGCAAAACCGTATCCCACACCGCCGTCGCTCCGACCACAAGTATAGATTCCGTAAGCGGCGTTCTCCTCTTCGCCGTAGTAGAAGTCCTCATCGGTGTTATGGCAACCCCTTATTTTCAATTTGCCGAGAAAAGAAAGAGTGTCCGCGGTGTAAAAGGCAAACTTGCCGTCGGTTGACTGAACCAAAACGATGTTGTTCTCGTGCGAAACATATACAAAAGTAGGGTGGCTTATATCGTTAAGCCTCGCAATTTTTTCGTTCGTTTTCAAATCGTACACCCACACCGAGCCGCCTATGATAAAAAAGCGTGAGGCGGGCTCGTCTATCACGATTTCATATGCACTACCGTTTATTTTATAGTTCATACTCGTCAACCCCTACTGTATATCCTTCTTGCACATGATTTTTTATCTCTGTTATTATACCATAAATCCACACGAAAATCAAGCGAGGCGGGTATCTCCGCCAAATATTTCATTATAAAGCGCGCCGAGGGGAGAACCTCTCGGCGCGCTGTCTGTATGACTATTCTTTGAAGTAAAAAGTAAATCCGAACCATTCACTCGTTACAAGTAAACAATTCGGATTATACTCTTTTGGTGCGCCGTAAGGAACTCGAATCCCTAGCCTTTGGTTCCGTAGACCAACGCTCTATCCAATTGAGCTAACGGCGCATAACTGATTTACTTGATTATTATATCCCTATCTCATGGATTTGTCAACGGTTTTCGTGACCCAATTTAAGAAAATTTCCCTCCAGCCGTGAGAGAAATTTATATTTTCCCGAAGCATGTTCTCAAACGACATTATTCTGTCTTTTTCGACAAAATCAGACATTTTTCTGCCTCACACTCGCCTTATAATGGGCTCTACGGAGTGGCCAATGGAAGTCTATGTGGAATACGCCGTCGCGGAAAATTTCTTGTTGGACCTGCTCCTGCTCTTCCTTGCCGTCAAATGCGCACGGGCGGAAACGGGAGTATTCCGTCTGCTCCTCGCGGCGGCGGTGGGAACGGCGGAAGCCATCGTCTTTCCCCTCCTTCCCCTTCCCGCTTGGGCGGCATATCTCGTGAAGTTCCTCGGCGGCGCGATCCTTCCCCTTCTTGCCGTCAAAAAGGGCACGAAAAGGACATATTTCTTTGTCTTTCTCTCCTTTTTTGCGCTGACTTTTGCGCTCGGGGGACTGCTCACCGCCGTCTATTCCTTCTTCGATCTCCCCTATGTTGAAGGGCAGGGCTATCTCGTGGAATCTGCCCCCGTCGGGCTCGTTTTGGGACTTGCGGGGCTGTTCGGCGTCGGCGTGTTCTATCTGTCGCGGAGCTTCTATCGCTACCGCAAGCTCAAGAGCAGTATCTTTGCGGTGGAACTCTGCCACAACGGGAGAACGCTCTCCCTCAAGGCCCTCGCCGATACGGGAAACAGCCTCTTCTTCCGCGGGGAACCCGTCAATGTGCTCTCCCCGACGGCGGCCCTGCTGCTCTTCAGAGAGGAACCCGCCCCGTACGGCAGGATTGCGATCGGCACGGTGAACGGCTCGAGCGAGCGACCCGTCTTTGCCTGCAATTTGCTCAAAATCGGCGCAAAGACCTACCAAAATGCCCTCTTCACGACGGGCGACGTCAAATCAAAGGAATATCAGATCATCTTGCACCCATCATATTCGGAGGAGAACCATGAAGCTGTTGGAAGCTCTGCACAACTGGTTGCTGAAGATAAAAGGTGAGAACATTGTCCACTATCTCTGCGGGAGCGAGGCTCTCCCCCTCCCCCTCTCACAGGAAGAGGAGAGCGAAATGCTCGCAAAACTTGAGAGCGGGACGGATGTCGAGGACGTGCGGGCCAAGCTCATCGAACACAACCTGCGGCTCGTCGTCTATATCTCCCGCAAATTCGAGAACACGGGCGTGGAGCCCGACGACCTCATCTCGATCGGCACCATCGGGCTCATCAAGGCCATCAACTCCTTCCGCACGGACAAGAATATCAAGCTCGCCACATACGCCTCGCGCTGTATTGAAAATGAGATCCTCATGTATCTGCGCCGCACGGTGAAACTGAAGAGCGAGATCTCCTTCGACGAACCCCTCAATACCGATTTTGAGGGGAACGAGCTGCTCCTCTCGGACGTTCTCGGCACAGACAGCGACACGGTGTACGGCGGCGTGGAATCGGGGGTGGAAAAGGAACTCCTTCGCGAGGCCCTCCTGAAACTCCCCGAGCGGGAGCGGAAGATCATGTACATGCGGTTCGGCCTCGGCGGGCGGGAGGAGATGACCCAAAAGGACGTTGCCGACGCCCTCGGGATCTCGCAGAGCTACATATCCCGTCTTGAAAAGAAGATCATCGAGCGGCTGAAGAAAGAAATTTCCAAACTCGTATAATTTTTTGAAAATCACAGATACTTTTATCTCCGAACGGTTTACATAAGAGCAAAGGCTCTTACGGAGGTAAAAGATGATCAGTAAGGTTGTGATTTGCGGCGTCGATACGACGGGGCTCCCCAAACTTACCGCAAAGGAAATGGACGAGCTGATGAAACAGCTCAAGGCGGGCGACGAAAAGGCGCGGGAAAAATTCATCATCGGCAACATGCGGCTCGTTCTCTCCCTCGTCAAGCGGTTCTGGGCGAAGAATGCCAATGCCGACGACGTCTTTCAGGCGGGCTGTGTGGGGCTCATCAAGGCGATCGACAATTTCAATCTCGATTTCAACGTCAAGTTCTCCACCTACGCCGTCCCCATGATCTTGGGGGAGATCAAGCGGTATCTGAGGGACGGAAACTCACTGAGGGTTTCCCGCTCCATTCGCGACACTGCCTACCGCATTCTGAAGGTCAGAGAGAGCCTCGAGGAACGGGACGAAGAGGCGACCATCGAGAAGATCGCCGCCGAGATGCAGGTGAAGGAGCGGGAAGTCGTGTATGCGCTCGACGCCATTTCCGACCCTGTTTCCCTCTACGAACCCATCTACAACAAATCGGGGGATACCCTCGAGCTCTTGGACCAGCTCTACGACGAAACGCAGAGCGATGAAATCTGGACGGAGCACGTCGCCCTCCGCGAGGCAATCAACCGCCTCACGGACAGGGAGAAAAAGATTCTGATGCTCCGCTACTACGAGGGAAAGACACAGACAGAGATTTCGGCGGAGGTCGGAATTTCGCAGGCGCAGGTTTCCCGTCTTGAAAAAAATGCCCTCGCGAGCGTCAAAAAAGAGATTTCGTAAACGTCAAACAATTTCAATAGAATAAACACATCTCTTTCGGGGCGCGGCGCAGAGCCGCGTCCATTTTTATAGCTTGCAATGTTAATGTCGGGCATCATGATTTTGCTTGATTTATAATACGATCTTATGATAGAATGGTAGAGAAAAAAACATGGATTAAACGGAGCGAGTTATGAATTTTTGCGAAAGTTGCAATATCGCTTGCGAGGATGAAAGATGTCCCAAATGCGGCAGAAAAAGCTCAGAAAAGTAAACGAAAATGATTTTTGCCTCGTCGCGCGAGTGAATAGATTTTTGGGCGATAGCCTAAAGGATAGTTTAGAAAAGAAAAATATAGAATGTGTGCTTATGCCGTATGGCACAGGAATTCGCGCAAGATTTGCTCTGCCGCTCGAAAGTTATTTGCTCTATGTCCGATATAAAAATTTAGAGTATGTACGGCAAATTCTTAAAGAGGAAAATGAGTGAATTATCCTGTTGTTCTGAGAAATGTGCAAGATAATGTATAAGATAATGTGCAAGATATTGAAGAACAGATAGATCGCGGCGTTTTCGCTATCGGTGAATATCATGAAACACAAAGAGAGCTCAACCTTATATGGTTTAGCTCTCTTTCTTTAAGAAGGGATACTTTGTTCGCTATGGAGAATGCATTTTAATTTAGTTATTTTTATAATTTATATTCGCGTCATAAAATCACGGTGCGTTTCTTGGCGTAGATACTGAGGCAAATGATAATTGTGACAATTCCCCCTCCCGCTCCGATCATTGAGATATACGGGTAATTTTGCGTTTCCCGAAGGATAAGTACATAGCGATCATCGGATAAATCGATAGAATATTCGGAAATGAAATGATGGTTCACGAAGCCGTCGGGAGCGGAAGGATCTACCACCGTGACATTATGATTGAGCAGAAAGAAAACTTCGTCATGTTCCATCCCCAAGAGGAGATCTTCGGCGGTCGGGGACGGGTATTGCTGCATGAATTGAGCTTTCTCATGAAATAGTATAGTTCCGTAAAGAATGTACCCTTCAAGCTGCCCCGTCAAATCGGGACTATACAAAACATAGCAACGGCTATTGCTATCATAGTCGATCGTATACCGAAAATACAGATTCCCCTCGATATGATAGATATGGCCCCTCTTTTCGCCGAGGCTCAGGTCGATCGGCCTCGAAAGCGCGGCTTGGATATCCACAAAATATTCGCAAGTATTGCCGTCGCCTTCAAATGAGATCCCATAGCTTGCGACGTCGTTTTTGCTGATCTCTATGGTCTGCAGCGCGCGGGTAAACTCATTCTTTTCGGCGCAATCGATCTGTTTTTCGGTATGTGTGAAATTTATGGATGAAAGCACGGAAGCCGTTATCGCCAAAACGATCACGATCGCCCCGCCGATCGAAAGGAGTTTTACCGCAAGTTTTTTGTTGCGGGAAGATGCGGCAGCTTCCTCGGTTGTATAAAATTCCCTGCCCCGCCCCGAGAGCCATACAATGAACAAAATGAGAAGCCCCAAAACGGCCAGCATGATCCCAAAGAGAATCGCTACCATCGCTGCCGACGTCATGCTTCCGCCCATTCTCAGTTGAAAGAGGCAGAACGAGCAAACAATGAACGCGCAGGCGACGCATACGATCTTGAAAGCGGCTTTGTATGTCATGCGCTTGATCGTGAGCGAATATCTCGACGTTTCCTCTTCTGCCAATAATGCCGACTTCTCGAACACGACAAAGAGAATGACTACCGTCAACTCTGACAGCACGGAGAGAATGGCAAACAGGAGAATGAGCCATGATGCGGCCGATCCCAAAAACAGCGCTAACACAAGCGCAAGTACATAGAGCCCGATGCCCCCGATGCCCACTCCCGCCAACGTCGTGCACTTGACGGAATACCTGTTCGCCGCATTCTTGAGCAGTTTCCTCTGCGACCTTTCGCTGATCTCGTCCGCCCCCCTATCCGCCGTCGAACGTTCTCCGTTCAAGATCTCATCTGCCGTCACGCCGTAGATCTCGGCAAGGGCGGGCAGGGTCAGTATATCGGGATAGGAACGCCCCGACTCCCACGAAGAGAGCGTCTTATTGGATATGCCGAGCATATCGGCAACTTCCTGTTGCGTCAGCCCTTTTGCCTTGCGTTGAATGGCGAGAAATTCTCCGATCGTCCGTTTCATAGCGCCTCCTTTGAGAATATTCTACTACTTTCCGCGGCGAATGCCAATCTATGTAGACCTTTTTCTGTCAGAATTTGTCTACAAACCTTAGAATTGTGGGGAAATGATGGCGTGATTGGGAGGGCTCCGTCAATATAACCGCTCTCCGTAGTGTTTCCCGCCGCGTCATTCTGAGAACGTGAAAAGGACGAAAGGACGGACACTAACCCGAAGAATCTCGCGGCGGAAATCTGTAAAAAATGCGGCGAGATGCTTCGGATAAGCCCCCGTAAACTTCGTACAACTCCCATTCTCAGCATGACGCCGCAGGCATGACTGCGTTCGGGTTCCCCTTCTCAGCATGACGCCGCGGGCGACTGCGCTCTGGCTCCCATTCTCAGCATGACGCCGCAGGCATGACTGCGTTCGGGTTCCCCTTCTCAGCATGACGCGCGGACATGAAAAAGGCCCCCGAGGGGGCGTGATGGTTATTTGACGGATTTTACCTTCATCAGTCGGACGATCGAGGCGCGCTCGTTCTCGTCGAGTTTGTCCCGAATGTACTTGATCGTTTCCTCAAGCTGCGGGATCATGATATACTCGAGGGCGTTGACGCGCCGCTTGTTGCGCTCGATCTCGTCTGCAAGGAGCCGCACCGCCTTTTCGACCTCCGCAAGACGGATGAGTTTGGGGAGAAGCGCGGAAACCATCTCAACGGAGCCGTCTGCCTCGCTCGTGATCTCCGAATAGGCATACGGCAGACGGGAGCCCTCCGTACTTTCGGACAGCTTGATCTTGGGAACGTCCACGCCCATGATGCTCTGCGTTTCGCACTCCGTCTGAAGCGCGACGGTGGGCATGGAAAAGGCTGTTTCCTGCACATAGGCGGGGGTCAGGGCCCCCGCAACGGCGAACTGCCGAAGGGCGGAGGAGAGCCCCTCCTCCACCTCTTCACGGAGGCGTTTGTCCTCCTTTAAGAGCACGGTAAAGCGGCGGACCATCTCATCCGACTTATCCTTGAGCAGTTTATGCCCACGGGTGGCCGTTGAAAGGCGCGCTTTGAGCTTCTTGAGCTCCATTCTTGTGGGATTTACATTCAGTCTTGCCATGGTCTTGTCGATAAATTTAAAATTGAGGTAGAACAGAAAGTGAGTCAAACGCCCCCGCGTCATTCTGAGAACGGGAGAAAGACGAGAGAACGGAAATTAACCCGAAGAATCTCGCGGGGCCGTAGACAGTGCGGCGAGATGCTTCGTGTAAGCCCCCGTAAACTTCGTACAACTCCCCTTCTCAGCATGACGCCGCTATAGGCCGTCGTTTCACTCCCTCAGAATGAGCGGGACATCCCCCCTTACTCCTTCATGTACTTTTCGATATATTCCTCGCGGATGCGCTTGAGTTCGGACTTCGGAAGGATCTTTAAAAGCTTCCAGCCCAGATCGAGGGTTTCTTCAATGCTCCTGTCCGCTTCAAAGCCTTGGTTGATATATTCCTTCTCAAAGGCGTCCGCGAACTTCGCATACAGTTTATCGACGTCCGAAAGGGCCGCCTCGCCCAAGATGGCCGAAAGTTCCTTGCTCTCCTTGCCGCGCGCATACGCCGCAAAGAGCTGGTTCATCGTGTCCGCATGGTCCTCTCTCGTCTTGTCCCTGCCAATGCCCTTATCCTTAAGACGGGAAAGGGACGGTAGGACGTCGATGGGCGGATTCAGCCCCTTCTTGTAGAGGTCGCGGGAGAGAATGATCTGCCCCTCTGTGATATAGCCCGTGAGGTCGGGAATGGGGTGCGTCTTATCGTCCTCGGGCATGGTCAGGATGGGGATCTGGGTGATGGAGCCCTTGCAGCCGCGGATGCGCCCCGCCCTCTCGTAGAGCGTTGCAAGGTCGGTATAGAGATAGCCGGGATAGCCGCGGCGGCCGGGGATCTCGCGTCTTGCGGCGGAAACTTCTCTGAGGGCCTCCGCATAGTTGGTGATGTCCGTCATGATGACAAGGACGTGCATTTCGCAGGTAAAGGCGAGATATTCCGCGCAGGTGAGGGCGATACGGGGCGTTGCGATACGCTCGACGGCGGGGTCGTTCGCGAGATTCGTGAAAAGCACCGTCCTCTCGATCGCGCCCGTGCGCTTGAAATCTTCCACAAAGTACTGCGCTTCTTCAAACGTGATGCCGATGGCGGCGAACACGACGGCGAAATTGCTGTCCGATCCCCTCACTTTGGCCTGTCTTGCGATCTGGGCGGCGAGTTCGGCATGCGGAAGGCCGCTCATTGAGAACACGGGAAGTTTTTGCCCTCTGACGAGGGTATTGAGCCCGTCGATGGCGGAAACACCCGTCTGAATGAATTCATTGGGATAGTCGCGCGCGGCGGGATTGATGGGTTCTCCGTTGATGTCGAGCATCTTCTCGGGAATGACGGGAGCGCCGCCGTCGCGGGGGTTGCCCATGCCGTCAAAGACGCGCCCCAACATATCTTTGGAAACGGCGAGCTGTTGGGCATGGCCCAAAAAGCGGGCCTTGGCCTTGGAGATCTGCAATCCCTGCGAATTCTCAAAGAGCTGGACCACCGCCTTGTCGCGGTTGACCTCGAGGACTTTGCCGCGGCGGATCTCCCCGTTTTCGCAGAGGATATCGACAAGTTCGTTGTATTTGACGCCCTCGACGCCCTCCACGAGCATCAGGGGGCCGACGACCTCACGGATCGTCTTATATTCCTTAAACATCTTCCCCTCCCTGTGAAAGCGCCTTGATCTCCGAACTCATCTCGCCGATGATCCCGTCGAATTCTGCGAGGCTGTCCTCGGGAATGTACTTGGCGCGGCCGATCTTCTCCATAAAGGGAAGATTTAAAATGTCGTTGAGTTCCACATAGTTCTGTACGGCCTCCGAAGAGAGCGTGTAGAATTCATAGATGAGCAGGAGCATTAAAAGCTGTTTGTGCATGGAAGTGAAGGTATCGACCTCGTGGAAAGCGTTTTGGTGCAGATAGTCCTCGCGGATCATCTTGGCCGTCTCCATGATGAGGCGGTCCTTCGAGGAGAGCGCGTCTATGCCGACAAGGCGGACGATCTCATCGAGGGCGGCCTCCTCCTGCAGCGTCGTCATGACAAACTGCCTGTATTTGAGGAAGCCCTTGCCGACGTTTTCGTCATACCAAGGCTTCATCTTGTCCGCATACAGCGAGTAGCTGACGAGCCAATCGATGGCGGGGAAATGCCGCTTATAGGCAAGCGATGCCGAGAGCCCCCAGAACACCTTGACGATGCGGAGGGTCGCCTGCGAAACGGGTTCGGAAAGATCTCCCCCGGGAGGAGAAACGGCTCCGATGGCCGTGACCGAACCGACGCGCTCCTCCTGCCCCAACAGCTTGACGATCCCCGCGCGTTCGTAGAACTCTGCAAGGCGGCTCGCAAGATAGGCAGGATAGCCCTCGTCGCCCGGCATCTCCTCAAGGCGGCCGCTCATCTCGCGGAGGGCTTCCGCCCAGCGGGACGTCGAATCGGCCATGATGGCGACGTTGTAGCCCATGTCGCGGAAGTACTCGGCGATCGTGATCCCCGTGTAGATGGAGGCTTCACGGGCGGCGACAGGCATATCGGAGGTATTTGCGATGAGCACAGTCCTCTTCATCAGAGGTTCCCCCGTCTTGGGGTCCTTGAGAGCGGGGAACTCGTTGAGGACGTCCGTCATCTCGTTGCCGCGTTCGCCGCAGCCGATATAGACGATGATGTCGGCATCCGCCCACTTGGCAAGCTGGTGCTGGACGACTGTTTTGCCGCTGCCGAAGGGCCCGGGGACCGCCGCCACGCCGCCGCGGGCGATGGGAAAGAGGGTATCGATCACCCGCTGTCCCGTGATCATGGGCTGATCGGGGGTAAGTTTTTCCCTGTACGGTCTACCCTTCCGCACGGGCCACTTTTGGAGCATGCAGACGGGGACCGTCCCCTCTTTTGTCTTGATATGGGCGATCGTTTCCTCGATCGTGAAGTCCCCCTCCGCGATATCGGCGATAACGCCCGCTTTGCCGTAGGGGACCATGATGCGGTGCTCGACGATCTCCGTTTCCTGCACGACGCCGAGAATGTCGCCCGCCTGCACCTCATCTCCCGCCTTGGCCTTGGGAGTGAAATGCCACTTCTTCTCGCGGTCGAGCTTATTCACCGAAACGCCGCGCGAAATGCGGTTGCCGTATTTGAAGTACAGCGTCGTCAAGGGACGCTGGATGCCGTCGAAAATGCCCGTGATGAGCCCCGGGGCGAGTTCCGCGGAGAGCGGTTCCCCCGTCGAGAGGACGTCTTCGCCCACGCCGAGGCCGGACGTTTCCTCATAGACCTGTATGGAGGCCTTGTCCCCCCTCAATTCTATGATCTCGCCGATGAGCTTTAAGTCGGAAACCTGCACGACGTCATACATCTTGCAGTCCGCCATATTCTCCGCCACGATCAGCGGTCCGGATACTTTTACTGTTTTTCCTGCCATATTGCCTCCGATGGGGTTTCTGCCCTCAATCGTTGAATAGAATATCTACGCCCAAGGCTCTCTCCATGGCGCTCTTCAGGAATTCCTTTCCGTAGCCCGTATCTTCCCCCGAGGGGATCGGAAGGACGACGGGATAGGCCTCCTCGTCGAAACGCTTTAAAAAGTCCTTGAGTTTAACTGCATAGTCCTCCGTCAGAAAGATGACGGAATAGTCGCGGGCAACCCTTCTGAGCGTTTCCCGCGCGCTCTTTTCATCGGTGACGGGAAACGCGTCCACGCCCGCCGCCTTGAATACCGTGATGGTCGCGGCATTCCCTACGATCGCCATTTTTCCCTGCATCACTTCACCCCGACGAGCCGCCGCCGTATCTCCCTTTCGTTCACGCCCGCATTCAGACAGATGAGAATGGTGCGGACGTTGCGTATCTCCGCCCTGCGGCGGAACACATAGTACAAAAACGGCTCTTTGCCCGAGAGCGCAAAGCGTCTGTCAAAGAAATAGGCGATCTCGGCCTCCTCCTTCATGCGCTCCGCCTCGGTAAAGGGAATGTTTTTCTCCTTCGCCGCGAGGCATTCCGTATAGAATGCGCGATAGGGCGATTTCATGAGCGCATGTTCCCTCTCTTCGGGATCCTCCGAGAAGATGAGGGCGAAATCTTTTTCCTTCAGCTTTCCGCCGTCCACAAAGAGGGCCCTTGCCTCCTCTTCCGTTTCCGCACGGAACGCGGTGAGAAGATTCGTCATGTCGGCGCGGGCAATGAGAAGTTTTTTTAAGACGGGGCGCAGTATGCAGACGCGGAAGAGTTGTTGAAATTCCGCCCTGTCGAACGCGGCGCCGATCTCAGCTCCCGTTGCTTCCTCCGCGATCTCGGGAACGGGAGGCTTCCCCTCCTCGAGCATCTCTTTGAGCTCCGCGATCGAATACATTCCCTCGGGGGCGAGCATGCCGTCCGCCCCGATGCCGAGCTTTTCCGCCTTGTAGAGCGCTTTCAGATTGTGAAAGTCGCGCGGCAAGAGGAAATAGCTTTTCTCCGCCTCACCGGGAGCGTAGGTGCGGATGAAATCATCGAGAACCCCCTCCTCGTGGGCAAAGATCGCCTCGGGATCGCTCTCGCCGCCGCCGAATCCGCTCTCCGAGAGGGCGCGCAAGACCTCCCCCGCCGTCTGTTCGGGAAAGCGGAGAAGTTTTTCGCCCAAGAGCGTCTTTTCTTTGACGGCAATGACGCCGTTTGTAAAGTTGGTGTCGAATGTCATTTTATGCGTTTCCAAAGACCGCGCGGGCGATTTCCGCTTGGTGTTCCTCTCTGTCCGCCGCAAGGATCGCTGCATAGGAAACGTCCTTATCCGACGTCTTTCCGCGCAGAATGAACCCGCCCGAGAGTTTCGCTCTTTCCTCACTGAGGGTGAGCTTTCTCTCCCGCACGACGGGGAGAGCGGCAACTTCGTCCGCATAGGAAAAGTTCTCCGAAAAGACGATCTCGTCCCCCTCCTCGGCGTTCTCCTTGAGGAGTTTCTCTGCGAGAAGAACGCTGTCGTGCTCGCCAAGACAGCAGAGAGCCGCGAGCGCACGGAGATAGACGCCGTCGATGACGCGGCGCTTTTCAGCCAAGACGATCTTTTGGCCGTCGAGCCTCGCCGTCGCGGCTTTCCCCTCCGTAATGAGCTTGGCACGGGCATACGTTTCCTTTTCGGCCTCGGCGATCTCCG